>JBCBHB010000425.1:0-3408 GCA_038526025.1 Pseudomonadota bacterium | reverse complement strand
GCACACCAGCGCGGGGTTCGGTGCGCAGATCATGGAGGGCCTGGGGATGGTCCAGGCGCCGGGCGTCCTGTCCCCAGACGATTCCATCGCCCTGGGCGGCAACACTTGGAATTACGACTTGTCCGTCGAGCGGGTCGAGGACCTCGCCGCCACCTACATCTTCGCGCTGCCGTCCTGGGGCGACGATCCGATGATGGGCATTTTCGACGGCCCGCTATGGTCCTCTTCTCCCGCGCTCGCCGACGCAACACTCGTGCGGGTCGAGGGGACGCCGCGGGCCTTCGTTGGGGAGTACGCGCTAAACGCCCATGCGTTGATCGACCTTGTCTACCGCGAGGTGCTCGGCCTTGACCCTCAGGAGGTCGACCCGAACCCCTTCGCCGACTGGCTGCCCCAGAGCAGAATACCCAGCAGGAGACCCACCATGCGCCTCATTCTCACCGCCGCCCTCGCGGCCCTCGCCCTCCCCGCTGCCGCCCAACACTGCGCCGACGGCACACGCGCTTTCGAGCATTACGCCGGGACGACCTGCGTCCCGAAGAACCCGCAACGCATTGTCACGCTCCAGGACCAGAACGCGCTGCTGCCGCTCCTAGAGCTGGGCGTCGTGCCCGTGGCCAGCGTCGGACACGTGCTGGAGGACGACGGCACCGTCTTCCGGCGCACACAGAACTACGACACTTCGGAGATCGCGTTCCTCGGTTCCTATCGCGGCCCGACCGACCGTGAGGCGGTTGCCGCGCTCCAGCCCGACCTGATCGTCGCGGCCCCCTGGCCCGACGGCGCCTACGAGCAGTTCTCGCCGGTCGCACCCACGGTTGTGATCGATATGTTCGACCAGCCGCTGGCCGACGCGCTCATGCAGTTCGCCGATCTCGTGGGCAAGACCGAACGCGCCGAAGCCCTGGGCGCCGCGTTCGACGCCGCCGCCGAGGAGACGGTCGCCGCCCTGGGCGACCGGCTGGAGGACACGACCGTGTCAGTCGGTATCTACGACGGCGCCGAGGAGCGGTTCTACGCCGTCAACGAAGTCCAGGCCTGGCAGATGCTGTTCGAAGCGCTGCCCTTCCCGCGCCCCGCCCCCGAGGAAGCGCTTGGCACCGACCGCGAATACCGCTCGATGGAGGTCATCGGCGAACACGCCGCCGACGTGATGATCCTCGTTACCTTTTCGGGCGACCAAAACATCTTCGACGCCAATTTCGAAGAGTTCATCGGGCATCCGCTGGTTCGGACGCTGCCCGTCGCCCAGGCCGGCCAGATCGTCAAGGTGAACGGCGCCGAGGTGCTGGGCGCCGCCTGGGAGAAGCCGACGGCGGGCCTGGCCGCCTTCTCCGAAATCCTCCTGCGTGACGACCTGAACCGCGACCTCGTCGCCGAATGACTCCTCATCCGAAAGGACATCCCATGCGCCTCTGCATCCTCGCCGCCGCCTTCGCGGCCCTCGCTCTTCCCGCCGCCGCGCAGGACTGCGCCGACGGCCAGCGCGCCTTCGAGCATCTTGGCGGCACCACGTGCATCCCCGAGGCGCCACAGCGCATCGTCAGCCTCCATGACCAGCAGATCACGCTCACGCTGATCGAGTTGGGCGCGCCCGTGGTGGGCAGCCATGGCCGCACCGGGGGCGCCGACGACGAACCCTTCATGCGCAGCGTCCGCCTGATCTACGGGATGGACTTCGACAATTCCGGCATCGCCTATGTCGGCAGTTTCGGTGCCATGGACTACGAAGCCATCGCCGCGCTTGATCCCGACCTCATCATCGGGCGCGAATGGGAGATGGAGGCCCGGGAGCGCTTCGAGGCCGTCGCGCCGACGGTCCTCATCGACCGGGATGCGGGCGCGCCGCTCGACTTCTCGCGCGCCGTCGCAGACGCGGCCGGGCATCTGCGGGATTGGGAGCGGATGAACGCCGCCTTCGAGGCGACCGTCGCGCGCGCCCGCGCGGCATTGCCCGTCCCAGAGGGCACGACCTATGCCAAGATACAGGTCGACCTCGACGGCGCGTTCACTGTCTATGCTGGCTATGGTGGGCTGACGTTGATCCTGGAGCAGCTCGGGCTGGAACGTGTGCCATTCGCCCAAGAGATGTCGGATCGGGGCGTGGCTTGGGGTGAGGATGTCAGCCCCGAGATCATCCCGCAGCTGAATGCAGACTACGTCTTCGACACCTACACCATCGCCTATGGCGACACGCTTGCCGATCCGGCCGGGCGGCTCACGAACATCTTCCCCGCTTGGTGCGACATGCTCAGCGCCTGCGGCGAGGGCCGCTACATCGTGCTGCCGCGCGAATACGCCTCCGGGATGTCCTTCGCCGAGCTCAACGCGACCGTCCACTTGGTCACGACGCACATTGCCCGGAGCCCGGCCGAATGACCCATCCAATCCGCGAAAGGACAACTACTATGCGACTTCTTATCCTCGTTGCCGCCTTCACGACCCTCGCGCTTCCCGCCACCGCGCAGGAGACGCGGATCTTTGCCGACGATCTCGGCCGGGAGGTCGAGATTCCCGTCGACCCGCAGCGGGTCGCCTCGCTCTATGCCGAGCAGTTCACAACCGCGCTCTACGAGCTCGGCGCGCCGGTCGTAGGCTCAAGCGGGCGCACGGCGGATGGCGTGAACGGCGGGGCGCCCTACATTCGCGGCGCGTTGACGGTGTTCGACCTGACCTTCGAGGACAGCGGCATCGCCTATCTCGGCGATTGGCGGGCGCCGGACTTGGAAGTGGTCGCCGCCGTCCAGCCCGACCTGATCGTCATCTCGGAGTTCACCGCCGACTCCCTCGACCAACTCTCGGCCATCGCGCCCACGGTTGTAGTCAATTTCCGTGATACCCCCTGGCTGGAGCGCTACGAACGCCTCGCAGACGCGTCCGGACGCCTGCCCGAGTTCGAGCGTCGGTTGGGTGTCTATCAGCGCAGATTGGAAGCGGGACGCATCGTCGTCGAGGATGCTGTGGGAAATCCATCCGAGGTGTCCATCGCCATCGCGGAGATCGTGCGCGGCAACTTCATGATCTACCGCGAATACAGCGCGCTCACGGAGGTCATCCGCGATCTGGGCTTCACGATGCCCGACCTGATCGCAGACATCGAACCCGGCTTCCAGGAGACCAGCATCGAGCGCCTGCCGGAGATCGACGCGGACTTCCTGGTGGGCACCTACAACGTCTTCTTCGGCCAGACCCCGTCGAGCCAGCGCGCCGCCTTCGACGACGTGCTGCCGGGCTGGGACGAGATGCTTCACGCGCCGCGACACGGTCAGCACATCTACGTCGACCGCAACATGGTCCGCCCGCTGAGCTTCGAGATGCTCCAGACCACCCTCGCCCTTATCGTCACTAACGTAGCCGGACGCGACTTCGTGCCGTTCGAAGAGAACTGAGCCGTGGTTCGCCCCGGCA
>JBCBHB010000424.1:0-3415 GCA_038526025.1 Pseudomonadota bacterium | reverse complement strand
TGGTGATCACCCAGCGCCCGTCATCGCCCGACGCGCTGGCAAGATCCGTCGCCCTCGCCGTCAGGTTGGCGCTGTCGAACTTGAAGTACCAGGGCGCGTCGGCATTCCGGTAGACCCTCGGCTCCCCGTTCTGGTCCGAGGTGTAGAGCCGCTGCACGTCCCGCGTGCGCACCACTGTGTTCCCGGTCGCGTCGGTGGTCTCGTAGTCCTCCAGCGTCGTGTCCGTATGCGTGATACGCACAACGTCGCGCTGCGGCAGGTAGTAGCTGATCATCGCAGCAAAGATGGCGAGCCCTACGGCCCAAAGCGCGATTTTGACGTAGACCATGATGCCTCCGGAACTTCTGTCGGTGCCGTTTGCCGCCTTACTTCGCCACCAGCGAAAGGAGCAGTATGACGATGACCGGGATGGCGAAGAGCCCGGCAAGAACCTTCTTCTCGGGCGAGCGGCGATAGCGGGCAAGCCCCTGGTCGATGAAATCCTCCCGGCTGAGCCCCCCGCCTTCGCCCGCCGCGTAGCGCGCCTCGTAGCGGCGCACGGTGTCGAGGCGCAGATACCAATCCAGCACCAGATACACCGCCCCGATCACGAGGAAGAGCACACTGCTGAGGATGACAGCCTTGACGAACATGGAACCCTCCTTGCCTGCCCTCAGCATATAGCGCCTGGACACGCCCGCCGGAACCGCCCACGGGCACGGACAGCGACGGGCGGGCAATGCGCTGCGCTCAGGGCGTGCGATGCGTCAGGCGGAGGACGTTTGAGAGGCGGCCCGGCATCTGGCGGGGACCGACCACACCGCAAGCTGCCGGTGCCGCGTCGGGCCGCCGGGCAAGGCAGAAGTCGAAGCTGCCCATATCGAGGTTGAGCGCCATCTCCGGCGCCACCGCCGCAGCAACCGCCCGGGCTGCCGCATCCAGCGTCAGCGCCCGGTCCGACTGCCAGATCCCGAAGGCCCCGTCGGACATGGTGTAGAGGATACGCCGCTGCGCCTCCGGCGCACCCTCCACCGCCCGCGTGTCCACCCGGCCTTCGATCACCAGGAGATGGCTCTGAAGCGCGGAGACACCGGCGGCAGAGGCCGCCGCGAAGAAGGCCTCCCGCTGATCCAGCGGCGAAAGGTCGTAGGCCTGCCCGCGCAGCATCACGCCATCCCGCCTGTAGAGCCGCGGCTGCCGGTCCTCGGGGTCGATGACCAGAATGCCGTCCATGCGCGCGATGTTCCGGCCGATGAGCGCGCCGTCGCGCAGGAGGAGGCCCACCGGCGCCGCGATCCCCTCGCCCCGCGTGTCCTTGCCCGTATAGGCGCCCGTCACCAGCAGGTCCCGCGTCGTCGCGGGTTCCGGCGGCCAGTCCTCCGGCAGCAGAAGGAGGCTCGCCGCCCCCTCCCCTGCACAGATGTGGATCATCGTGCCCTCTGGCACCGCGCAGCCATTCGCCGACGCCTGCGCAACCGCGCCGGCAAGCGCCGCGCCCCCGATGATCGCCCCCGCAAGGGCACGACCGAGCCTTGTCATCCCGTCCTCCGCGGACCGCCCAGCCCTGCGCGGCGGCCCCCGGCCAGTCCCCCCGATGGAGGGTCAGCCGGGCGACATGCCGCGCAGCCGCTCCGAACGCCGGCGCAGGATCTCGACCGTCGCCAGCAACGCGATAGAGATTGCCACGAGGATGGTCGCCACCGCTAGGATGGTGGGCGAAATCTGCTCACGAAGTCCTGTGAACATTTGCCAGGGCAAGGTCTTCTGGGCGGCGGAGCCGAGGAAGAGCACCACCACCACCTCGTCGAAGGAGGTGATGAAGGCGAAGAGCCCGCCCGAGATCACGCCCGGCACGATCAGCGGCATCTGGATGCGGAAGAAGGTGGTGACCGGATCCGCGCCCAGGTTCGCCGCCGCGCGGGTGAGGGACTTGTCGAAGCCCACCAGCGTCGCCGTCACGGTGATGATCACGAAAGGCGTGCCCAGCGCTGCATGCGCCAGCACCACGCCCCAGTAGGTGCCCTGCAGCCCGATGCGGCTGTAGAAGAAATACATGCCCGCAGCCGAGATGATCAGCGGCACGATCATCGGGCTGATCAGCACCGCCATGATCGCACCCCTGAACGGCACGTGTGACTGGCTGAGCCCGATGGCCGCCAGGGTGCCGAGCCCGACCGAAAGGATCGTCGCCATCGGCGCGATCGAGAAGGAGTTCCGGAGCGCCCCCTGCCAGTCGGAGTTCGTGAAGAAGTCGTCGTAGTGCTTCAGGCTGTAGGCATCCGCCTCGAAGGCCAGCATGCCGGGCGTGAAGGTGAAGAAGTCCTCGGCGTTGAAGCTGAGCGGGATGATCACCAGGATCGGCGCGATCAGGAAGAAGAAGATCAGCCCGCAGATCACCCGGTAGCTGTACCACCAGACCTTCTGGCCCGTCGTCGCATAGGGGGGCAGTGCCGCCATATCTCCCTCCTCTCAAGTGGTGGGGTGAACCCCACCCTACCGGTGGTTGCAGCCCTTGCCGCTATGGTGCCGCCCGCCGGTTCCCGGCTCGTCCGGCGCCGCCTGACGGTAGGGTGGGGTTCGCCCCACCGTTCTTCACCCGAGCTTCACGTTGTCGATGCCCACGATCCGGTCATAGGCGTAGTAGAGGATCAGCACCGCGCCGAGCAGGATCACGCCAAGCGCCGCTGCGAGGCCCCAGTTCAGGCTCGAGCTGATGTGATAGGCGATCCGGTTCGAGATGAAGATGCCCGAGGTGCCGCCCACGAGCTCCGGCGTGATATAGTAGCCGATCGCCAGGATGAAGACGAGGATCGCCCCCGCCCCGATACCCGGCACCGAGAGCGGGAAGTAGACCCGCCAGAACGCCGTGAAATCCGTCGCGCCCAGCGATTTGGCGGCGCGCAGATAGGACGGGTTGATCGTCTTCATCACCGAATAGAGCGGCAGGATCATGAAGGGCAGCAGGATGTGGGTCATGGCCACCACCGTGCCGACCTCGTTGAACATCATCTCCAGCCGCCCGTCATCCGAGAGGATGCCGATGGCCACCAGCGTGTCGTTGATCACCCCCTGCTGCTGCAGCAGCACGATCCAGGACGATGTGCGCACGAGCAGCGAGGTCCAGAACGGCAGCAGCACCAGGATCAGCAAGAGGTTCGAGACCCGCATGGGCAGGTTCGCCAGCAGGAAGGCGACCGGGTAGCCGAGCAGCAGGCAGCTGAAGGTGATCGTCACCGAGAGCACGAGCGTTCGCCAGAAGAGAAGCAGGTAGATCTGCTCGTCCGCCGGCTTCATCTCCACGCCATCAGGCGTGTTCTGCATGTCCACGGCCGCGAGGAAGTAGCCCGAGGTGTACTCCCCGGAATAGGCCTTCATCACCTGCCAGTTGCTGACGTCGCCCCAGTCCTCGTCCGCTTCCAGAAAGCCTGCCTTGATA
>JBCBHB010000423.1:0-3417 GCA_038526025.1 Pseudomonadota bacterium | reverse complement strand
ACATGTCGAGCGGGCCGATAGGGACCACATCGATATGCCCGTTGAGGATCAGGCTACGCCCCTTCTGCGAGCGGCTGACATGGGTGCCGACGACGTTGACCGCGTCCTCATATGGCTCGAGGACCGGCGAGAACCCTGGCAGATGCGCAATGTCCTCGACATCGATCTGCCAGCGGTCGACGGCGTAGCGCCGCTCGCGCAGCGCGCCTTCCATGAGGTCCTGCGCGGATTGTTCGTGCCCGCGTGTCGATGGCTCGCGCGTAAGCGTCGCGAGGAAGTCGAGTTGCGCGTCAAAGCCCGCATCAACGGCGTGCATGATCCGAGTTCTCGTCGCGGTGTCCATGGCACCCTCCCGTCCTGTGGCGGCGCGTCGCGGCGGCGGCTCAGCGTGTTTTCCGACCAGCGGCCCCGTTCAGGCCGACTGTGCCATGGGCATCTCGTCGAAGACCCGATCCACGGTCTGGCCGACGCGGTCCACGATCATGTCGATCTCGTCGCCGGTGACGTTGAAGGGGGGCGCGATGAGCATGTGGTCGCCGTTCACACCATCAGCACAGCCGCCGTTGGGATAGATCATGAGGCCGAGATCCATCGCCACCTCCTTCAGGCGTTCGTGGACCTTCAGAGATGCGTCGAAGGGGGTCTTGGTCGGGCGATCGGCAACGAACTCGATCCCCTGCATGAGGCCACGCCCGCGGATGTGCCCGACATGCGGATGGTCCCCGAAGCGGGCTCGGAGCGCGGCGGACAGCTGGTGGCCCATGCGGGTGACGTTCTCGAGCAGGCCTTCCTCGGCGATCGTGTGCTGCACCGCCAGCGCGGCGGCTGCCGCGACCGGGTGACCGGAGTAGGTGAGGCCGTGCTGAAACGCCTTGCTGCCGCGGGCGAGGCGGTCGACGACCCGGTCGCCGATCATGACCGCGCCGATGGGCTGGTAGCCGCCGGCGAGCCCCTTCGCGAGCACCACCATGTCGGGCACGATCCCCTCCTGCTCGAAGGCGTGCAGGGTGCCCGTGCGGCCCATCCCGGCCATGACCTCGTCGAGGATCAGCAACACGTCGTACCGGTCGCAGATCTCCCGGATGCGGCGGAAATACCCGGCCTCGGCCGTCACGGCACCGAGGGTCGCGCCCACCACCGTCTCGGCCACGAAGGCGGCGACGGTCTCGGGGCCGAGCGCCTTGATCTCCGCCTCGAGGCTGTCGGCCGCCCGCAGCGCATAGGCTTCCGGCGTCTCTTCGGCCTTGGCGTGGCGGTACGCGTAGCAGGGATCGACATGGTGGAACGGCAGGAGCATCGGCTCGTAGATCCGGCGCCGCGCCGGATGCCCGCTGGCCGAGAGGGCGCCGAAAGTGTTGCCATGGTAGCTCTGGCGCCGCGCAATGACGTGGTGCCGCCCGGGCTCTCCCGCCTCGATATGGTACTGACGGGCAAGCTTGAGTGCGGACTCGACCGCTTCCGAACCTCCGCTCACCAGGTAGGTGTGGTTGATCGCGTCCGGCGCGTTCTCTGCCAGAACCCGCCCCAGCTCTTCCACCACGGGCGTCGTGAAGCTGCCGCTATGCACATAGGAGACCGCCTGCATCTGCGCCTGCATCGCCTTCAGAACCTTGGGGTGCGAATGGCCGAGACAGGCCACCGCCGCTCCGCCGGTGGCATCCACGAAGACGCGCCCATCGACATCATGCAGGTAGAGCCCCGAGCCCGAGACGATGTTCGGCATGCTTTCGCCAATGACGCGATGCAGGATCTTCGACATCGGATCTGACCTCTTCCTGGGTTAGAGACCTTCGGGCATTCAAAGAGAGCACGGCCAGCCTGGGCCGCGATGGGTCGCCTTCGCCGGCAGCGCCCGGGTCAGACGCGCAAGACGTGGACCGAGCAATGGGCATGCCGCACGACGCGGGCCGCCGTCGAGCCGAGGAAGAAGTCCTTCACCCCCGGCTTGTGCGAGCCGATCACGATGCAGTCCGCTCCGTGGCTGTTGGCGTATTCCGTGATCGTCCAGCCGGCCGACTGGCCCTCCAGCAGGACCGTCGCGATATCGGGGTCGTCCTTCACCCGCTCGGCCAGCTTCGCCTTGGCGCGTTCGTGCGACTTCTCGACGACGTCCTCGTCGAGATAGACGAGGATCGAGCTGTTCGGCGGCTCGTGCACATGCGTTGCCGTGATGGAGCCCCCCTCCTTAACCAGCCGCCGTGCCGCCGAGAGCGCCAGATCGCTGATCCCATGCTCGAGGGAGAGCGCCACGATGATCTTGTCGTACATCCTTGTTCTCCAGTCGTAGCGTAAGGCTGCGGGGCGGTGGCCCTCACCCGTTTCAGCGGCCGAGCAGCAGGTCCGGAAGCCAGAGCGCGAGCTCGGGGATGAAGGTCGTCAGCATCAGCGTCGGCAGCCAGGCGAAGATGATGAAAATGAGCGTGGGCCAGAGCATCTTCGAAACAGGCGTGTCCGCGACCTGGGCGCCGAGGTAGAGCAGCGGTGCCGTGGGCGGTGTGATGTTGGCCATGCCGAGGTTCACGCCGATGATGGCGGCGAAGTGGATCGGGTCCACACCGACGCTCTGCGCGATGGGAAGCAGGATCGGCGTCGCGAGCAATAGGCCCGAGATGTCGTCCATCAGCATCCCGATCAGGATCATGACGACGTTGATCATCAGCAGGATGACGATCGGGTTTTCGGAGACCGAGTAGACGAGATCCTTGGCGAGCTGCGGTGCGCCCTGTGCGATCAGGTTGTCGGAGACGATCAGCACCATGAAGATCATGACCATCACCACACCGATAGTGATGCCCGATTGCCCGATGGTCTGTGCGAGCGTCTTCCAGGTCAGCCCGCGGTAGAAGTAGATCGCGACGGGAATGGCATAGACCACCGCGATGCCGGCGGCCTCGGTCGGGGTCATGATGCCGCCGTAGATGCCGCCGAGAATGATCACCGGCATCATCAGCGCCGGCCCTGCCAGCCGGCCCTCGCCGAGGAAGGCCGGAACGAATGGGTTGGGGCGCTCCTTCAGGATGATGTCTTTGTACTTCCGCAGCATGAACTGGTTGGTGATGATCAGCAGCGTGATCAGGATGATCGCGGGGATCACCGTCGACAGGAAGCACTTGAGCACGTGCTGCTGCGCGACCCAGCCGTAGAGAATGTGCGACGCGCTCGGCGGGATCAGCAGGCCTAGGGGGCTCGCCGAGACGATCAGCGCAGCGGAGATGCCCGACGGATAGTTCGACCGCTTCAGGTGCGGCATCATGATGCCGCCGATGCAGGTGAGCGTGGCGTTGGCGCTGCCCGAGATCGAGCCGAAGATGCCGCAGGCCAGCACGCCGGCCGCACTCAGCCCGCCCTTCACGTGCCCGATAAACATCTCGGCCAGCGACACGAGAAGGGCCGGATCGCAGCCCCCCTCGTGTCGCT
>JBCBHB010000422.1:0-3423 GCA_038526025.1 Pseudomonadota bacterium | reverse complement strand
GATCACCACCTTGGTGCCCGTCGCAGCCGTGAAGGGCGCCCCGAAGGCTGCTTGATAGGCATCGACCGCAGGGCCGCCCCAGTTGACGACGACCAGCTCGCCCGCCGCCGCATCGGCGCCAGTCGGCAGGCCTGCCACGCCGAGCGCGCCGATACCGGCAAGCGCGGTGAGAAAGGCGCGCCGGTCGATCTCACCCTTCGCATGGCGCTCGGCGGCGATCTCGATCAGGTCGCGCTGGAACGCGCCGGCCTCATCGATCGTGTCGTCGATCTCCGGGTAGAGATCCCTTTCATAGAGCGTCTTCAAGATACTCATTGGCAGTCTCCCTGTGATGAGGACGCACGGTTGTCGCGCCGCACGCCGGTGATCCGCGGCCCCTAGGGGTCGCGAACAAGAACGGAGGCGTCCGCGTTCCAGCCGAGCACGACAGGTGTGCCTTCGGCGGGCTCGATGGCGCAGGTGAAGGCGTGGGCGGTAACCAGCATGTCGCCGAGCGGGCCGGTGGCCACGCGGAACTGGTAGTTCGCACCGAAGTAGTTGAAGGCCGTGACCGTGCCTTCGACCACGTTCTCGGTCGCCGGCGCCTGGCCGGCGGGCGCGATGGCAATCTTCTCGGGGCGCAGCGCAATCGTCACCGGGCTCCCAGCCGCTCGGCTATGGCCGGCCTTCGTGACGAGCGGGAGGCCGCCAACCTCGTAGGCAAGCCGGCCCTCCGCACTCTCCTTCGCGCGGCCTTCGAGGAAGTTCGACTTGCCGAGGAAATCCGCAACGAAGCGGCTCTCGGGCGCCTCGTAGAGATCGCCGGGCCGGCCCTGCTGCTCGATGCGCCCCTTGTTCATGATGACGATCTCGTCGGACATCGAGAGCGCTTCGTCCTGGTCGTGCGTGACGTAGATGAAGGTGGTCCCGAGCCGCTGGTGGAGCGATTTCAGCTCCCATTGCAGATCCGCCCGCAGCTTCTTGTCGAGCGCGGAAAGCGGCTCGTCGAGCAGTAGCAGGTCCGGTTCGAACACCAACGCCCTGGCGAGGGCGACACGCTGCTGCTGCCCACCGGAGAGCTGTGTCGGGTACCGCCCGGCCAGTTCCTCGAGCTGGACGAGCGCGAGCGCTGCCTCGACCTTAGGCTTCGCGTCAGCCTTGCTGATGCCGCGCACCCGAAGCGGGAACCAGAGATTGTCGGCCACCGTCATGTGCGGGAAGAGCGCGTACCCCTGGAACACCATGCCGAAGTTGCGCTTGTCCGGCGGCAGTCCGGTGATGTCGTTCCCGTCGAGCAGCACTTGCCCCTCGGTCGGATCCGTAAAGCCGGCGATGGTCATCAGGACGGTCGTCTTGCCGCCCCCCGATGGGCCGAGGATCGTGAGGAAGCTCCCCCGCGGGATGTCGAGATCGACACCATCGACGGCTGCAAGCGTGCCGTATCGTTTCACGATGCCGCGCAGCGACAGGGCGTGTCCGGCCGTCACTGCACTCGCGTCTCGCATCACTCACGCTGGGTAAGCTGTCGGGTCATTCCGAAATTTTGGGCACAGACCGCCGCCAAGCGCAACAGTTCATCAAATCTAGAGATGGCGCAGCGACCCATGGATGCAAAAGCAGGCACCGGAGAGGCCGACATGACGTCGGACGCGTCTACCCAGCCCCTGAGAGATAGCTCTCCACGATCCAGCGATACTTCTGCGGTCCGAACGATTCGCGGTGCCCGCCATGGACGACGCTGGGCGTCAGCGCCGCGAGGCGCTTCATGCTGGTGCGGTAGGCCGCCGGGTCGCTCTCGGGCAGTGTGTCGATGATCAACCCGTCATAGATCACGTCGCCGCCGATCAGGGTCCCGGTCGCCGCCTCCCACAGCGCGAGCGAGCCGGGGCTGTGGCCAGGCAAGTGCATGACGATGAACTGCCGGTCGCCGAGATCGATCACATCGCCGTCTTCAACCGTGTCGGTCACCTTGGCGGGGGCGACGGCCCAGGCCGAGGGATCGTAGCCCGGATGGGGCAGGCCCGCGATCACATGGCCACGCGTGTCGAAGCCGGCGGCAGCCAGGCCGGCGCGTGTTTCGAGCGGATACTCGTCGTAGCTCAGCGTCCATGTGCCGGGGGGGCTCTCGATCAGGTGCCTTTCGGCCGCATGCATCCGCAGGTCGTCGGCGAACTCGGCGGCTGAGCCCACATGATCGACATGGCCATGGGTCAGCAGGCAGATCACCGGGCGCTCTAGGAGCGGCGCGAGGAACGCCCGCAGGCTCGCCACCCCCATGCCCGCATCGACCAGCAGGTCGCGGTCCCGCCCGCGGACAAGGAAGATGTTGGCGCGCAGCAGGCGCGAGACATGCGGCTCCCAGATCCTGAGGACACCGCCCGGCTGGGGCTCGATCGCGAACCACGGGTCGGCGGGGCGCAGCATGATGTCGCCGGACATGGGCGCGACGGCCCGGTCGGCAGCGCGTGTGTCGGTCATCCAAGTGCCTCCTCGAATTGCTCGGCGGTCGTGACGGACCCGAAGACCCCACCTTCGATCATGACCGAGCGCAGGGCCCAGTCGTGCAGCCCGGGCTCGATGGCCCCGCAGGCGTCGCCGATGAGGACCGACTGGTAGCCACGGTCGTTGGCCTCGCGCAGTGTCGTGTGAACGCAGACATCGATGGTGACCCCGGTGAAGGCGAGGGCGCGAATGCCCGCCGCGCGCAAGACGGCGTCGAAATCCGTCCCGGTGAAGGCGCCATTCGCGGTCTTGTCCACGATTATGTCGCCCGGCTCAGGGGCGAGGTCGGGCACGATCTCGAAGCCCGGCTCGCCGCGCACCAGCACACGCCCGAGCGGCCCCGCTTGACCGACAACCGAGCCGTAGCGTTCGGCCTTGAGCCGGCGCCAGGAGGGCATGTCGGCGAGGTCGGGCCGGTAGCCCTGCCGCGTGTAGACCACCCGCATCCCGACCCTGCGGGCGGCCTCCAGGCAGCGGGCGATGGGGGAGACGCAGGCGGCGAGCGGCGCGATATCCGCGCCCAGCTGCGCCACGTAGCCATCCGCCCCGCAGAAGTCGCGCTGCATGTCGATGACGATGAGGGCACATTGCGCCGGGCCAAGTGGCTCGAGCGGCCAGGGGTACGGATCCGCGTGAACGCTCAGCGCCTTCTGGCTCATCGGTGGCTCCTCCCACCTTTACGCTCTCCGATGCGCGCGCCACTGTCTATCATGATTGCCCGGATGGAGGACGCCATGGACCTGCTACATCCCGATCTCGTGCTCCATGGGGGCCGTATCAGCACCATGGACGGCGACGGGCCCGAAGGCGGAAGGGTCGTCTCCGCGCTCGCGGCGAGGGACGGGCGGATCATGGCGCTCGGCGACGATGACGCGGTGTTGGCGCTTGCCGGGCCTGCGACGGAGCGGGTGGACCTCGCCGGCGCGCGGGCGATCCCGGGGA
>JBCBHB010000421.1:0-3479 GCA_038526025.1 Pseudomonadota bacterium | reverse complement strand
CGACCAGTACACAGAGACGAAGACCATCTGGATCGACCTCTCGGATCCCGCGCCCGCCGAGGCGGTTGATGGGCCGTGACCGCGGCTGACGCACCAGCCCCTGCCGATGGCTCTACGCGCCGGGCGAAGCGCCTGCCGCGCGATCCGGGGCCCGCTGCCTGGAACGCGCTGCTGCCGCCCGCGCCGCCTTCGCGCCCCCTCGAGGCGCGGGTAACGGCGGACTGGCTGGTGATCGGCGCCGGGTGGGCCGGGCTTGCCGCCGCCCGCCGCCTCAGCCAGCTCGCCGGTGGTGACCGGATCGTGGTGCTGGAGGCAGGTCGCGTGGGCGAGGGGCCCGCTGGCCGCAACTCCGGCTTCATGATCGACCTGCCGCATAAGCTCCAATCCGAGAACTATGCCGGGGACGACGCCGAGGATCGCCGGCAGACGCGCCTGAACCGCGCGGCCATCGCCTTCGCGGCGGAGGCAGCGGAAGAGTACGGGCTCGATGAGGAAGCCTTCGCGCGCCCGGGCAAGGTGAACGCGGCGGCAACGGCGTGCGGCATGGCGCAGAACGACGCCTACGCTGCCCATCTCACAGCACTGGGCGAGCCGCATGAGCTGCTCGACACCGCCGCGATGCGGTCGCTTACGGGCAGCGACTACTACCTCGGTGGCCTCTACACCCCCGGCACGGCGCTGGTGCAACCGGCGAAATTCATCCGTGGCGTTGCGGCCGGTCTCGCGCCCCGCATCGCCTTGCATGAGGAGACGCCGGCGCTGGAGATCCGACGCGACGGGGCGGCGTGGCAGGTCCTCACGCCCCGCGGTGCCGTTACCGCACCCAAACTGATCCTCGCGGTGAACGGGCATCTCGAAAGCTTCGGCTACATGGCCCGCCGCCTCGTGCATGTTCATCTCTATGCGTCGATGACCCGGGCGCTCTCGGCGGACGAGGTGCGGGTGCTGGGCGGCGCGCAACGCTGGGGGCTCACCCCGGCCGACCCCGTGGGCAGCACCGTGCGCCGCATCGACGGGACCGGCGGGACCCGCATCGTCATCCGCAACAGCATGACCTACGACCCCGGCATGGAGGCGCCGGAAGAGCGGCTCGCCCGCTTCGGGCGCCGGCATGATACGAGCTTCGCCGATCGCTTCCCCGCCCTGGCGGGCGTGGCCATGGCATATCGGTGGGGCGGCCGGCTCTGCCTGACGCTGAACGACGCGCCGGCCTTTGGCGAGATCGAGCACGGCGTCTTCTCCGCCTGCGTTCAGAACGGGCTTGGCACGACGAAAGGCACCATCGCCGGCAAACTGGCGGCCGATCTCGCCGCGAAGGGGAACGATCCCCTCACCGCCGACCTTCTGGCTGCACCCCAGCCCTCCCGCCTTCCGCCCGAACCCATCGCCACGCTCGGCGCCGTCGCGACCATGCGCTGGCGCGAATGGAAGGCTGGCCGCGAGCGGTAGGAAGATAAGGCGCTGGCTTTCCGATGGGCGGAAGCGACCTCTATCAGTCAGAAGGATGCTACCCTCGGGTAACAATTCTTCAATGCATCGGGATGCGAGCCCGTCCTGAAGCGTCTCCCCTTTGACCCGCAGGGGAGCTGGGTCGTTTACGCATAACAAGGGGTGCAACCATGAGTGTTTTCCGCACACGAAGCCGCCGGGCATTGTTCGGCGCAGCACTGTTTTCTGCCGTCTACGCGCCTTCCGTGGCGCTGTCTTCCGATCAGACCGCGCAGCTTCCGCAGGGTGATCCCGCGCGCAAGATCGCCGTGCTGCACTGGCAGGAGGTGCATCTCGAAGACATGGTTGCGTCCGCCTGCTACGCGAAGGCCGGCGTGAATGCCGAGTCGAACCGCACCGCCGCCTATGCCGCGCGCGATGCCTTCGAGGCGACCCTTCCCGACATCATCGCCGAGGTGGACACGCTCGATCCCGGCAACTCCGCTGTCCGGCACCTCAAGCGCAAGCTCTCGCAGAAGAAGGACCAGTGGTACCGCTTCCGCGTCGTGCTCGAGGGCGGCCTGAAGGCCGAGAACGCCGGTGCGAAGGAGCTTGGCGAACTCGCGCTCATGGAGGTCGGCCTCGTCGAGGGCATCGAGGATGTCTACCGCGCGGTGAAGCGCAAGGCCGCGAAGATGGGCACGGTGAAGCTTGCCGACGATATCGCGGAAAGCGCCGGCTTCAGCCGCGTCTTCGCGGCGAGCCGTGTGATGAAGACCGCTTGCCTCGTCGCGGCCGGTGCTGGCGATGATTACGACCGTCAGAAGTTCGCCGCCGCGCTCGACACCATGGAAAAGCAGATCGACGTCGACGAGACGTCCCTCATCACCAAGGCCGAGGTGAAGGAACTCGTGCCGGCATGGCGCGAGATGATGCCGCGGCTGCGCGCGGCGCTGGACGCCGGAAAGCCCGACAATGCGCTTCTGGCCGAGCTCGAGACGCTTTCCGAGGCCTGGAAGAATGCGTCCGGCGTGCCGGGGATCGGGATCGAACAGTCCTGATCCGCTGAGCTGACGGCGGCTGCCACGGCGCGGCCGCCTGTCCTCCATGTCACTGGGCCTGCCCGCCCTCTGCCGCCGCTCTAATGATCCTGGTTGAGGGCGTCCTCGGCCGGGATCTCGCGTTCCCGCCGGGCGATGTAGTCGCGAAGGGCTTCGTCCACCGCCGCGTCGAGCCGTGGCTCCTCATAGTCGTCGAGCAGCGCCTTCGCGCGGACAAGGGCACGGGCCGTCGTGTCCAGCGCGCCGTCCGCCTGCCACTGCTCGATGGCATTGTTGTCGAAGAGCTTCGGCATGAAGAACGCGCTCTGAAACTTCTCGAGCGTGTGGGGATGGCCGAGATAGTGGCCGCCGGGGCCGATGTCGCGCACGGCGGCGAGCGCTTCGTCGAAGTCGTCCCATTGCAGGCCGGAAGCCATGCGGTGGCCCATGGCGCATTGCTCCGCGTCCACCACGAACTTGGCGGTTGAGCAATGCATGCCGCCCTCGTTCCAGCCGGCGGAGTGCCAGATGTAGTTCGCTCCTGCCATCAGCACGGCCATCAGGGTGGTGGCGCTTTCGTAGCCCGCCTGCGCGTCGAGTGTCTTTGCGCCGCCGAGCGTGTTGGAGGTGCGCCAGGGCACACCGTAGTGGCGCGCCATCTGGCCGATGGCGAAGTTCATGAGGCTGATCTCCGGCGTGCCGGCCATGGGCGCGCCAGAGGCCATGGAGACGGTGCTCAGGTAATGGCCGTAGATCGCGGGGCAGCCGCGGCGGATTACCTGCGTGTAGGCAAGCGCCGAGAGCGCCTCGGCGTTCAGCTGGGCCACCGTGGCGGCGGTGGAGGCCGGCGTGTTGGCGCCCCCCAGCACGAAGGGCGAGCAGAGCACCGGCTGGTTGCGCCGGCAGAAGGCCCGCATGGCCGAGAGCATCGTCTCGTCCCACACCAGCGGCGAGTTGCCGTTGCAGTTGCCCACTGTGACGGCGTGCTCTTCCATCACCGCCGCACCGAAC
>JBCBHB010000420.1:0-3487 GCA_038526025.1 Pseudomonadota bacterium | reverse complement strand
AGCGCCTGGTAGACGATATGGGCAGTCATCCCCAGCGCCTCCCCGGCCAGCGGCCGGAAGGCGGCGAAGTCCACGGCTTCGAGCTCGGTGCGCGGAGCAGTGACCCGAGGCAGCGCTTCATGACTGTCGGCGCCAGCGCGGCCGTGACCGGGAAGGTGCTTGATGACCGGCAGCACGCCGCCCTCGAGAAGCCCGTCCACCACCGCGCGCCCAAACGCAGCCACCGCATCGGGCGTATCGCCAAGCGCGCGGTTCCCGATGATCGGATGCGCGCCCGCCTGCGGCACATCGAGCAGCGGCATGCAGTTCACATCGACCCCGAGCGCACGAAGCTCCGCGCCGATAACCGCGAAGCGAAGGCGTAGGGCGCGCAGGGCCTCGGTTCGCGGAAGCTGGGTCACCGTTTCTCGCACTGGGGGCCAGCCGAGCCAGTGCGGCGGGCGCAACCGGGCGACGCGGCCGCCTTCCTGATCGATCAGGACCGGGGCCTCACGCCCGAGCGCAGCGCGTGCTTCCGCAACAAGCGCCGCTACCTGGTCAGGTGTCTCGACATTGCGCGCGAAGAGGATCAGGCCCCAGGGGTTAGCGCTCGCCAGAAACTGCCGCTCGGCCTCACCAAGCCGGAGCCCTTCGAGCCCGGTGATGAAGGCCAGGGGCGCGCCGCTCGGAGCGGTCGCGCCGGATGTGATTGTGTTCACGAGTGCTCAGCCACGCTTTTCGGTGTTGATTGCCACGAGACAATCATAACCCCGAACCTTGAGGGCCTGGCAAACGGTATTCGCCTCGTGTCCGTCGCGGAACGGGCCGACGCGAAGGCGATAATAGGTAACACCGCCGGAGATCGTTTGCTGCACAGCCAGGGCCCTGCCGGAGAGCACGTCGCTGTTCGCCTGGCGCAGGCGCGCCCACTCTTGCTCGATCACCGCGCGGTCCGGGAAGGCGCCGAGCTGGATCTGGACGGGGGAGCGTTCCGCTTCCACGACAAGGTCCTGCTGAGCCGTGGATTCCGCAGTGCTGGCGCGCGCGATACGGACCGAGAAGTCCGCCGGGCGGTCCCGCACCATTGGCACAAAGGGGGGCGCGAGCTCGCTGCCCTCCCCCACGGGCGGCACGGGCTCGGAACGGTTCACCACAAGGTCGCGTCGCGGGCGCTGCGTATCAAGCAGTTCCGCCTCGGACGTGATCAGCCGGTGCACCTTCGGCGGCTCCAGGTCCTCCGGCAGCGGGTAGAGCGTCTCGTCGCTCAGGGCCAATGCCGCGATCTGACGACCGTCGCCGCTGGAAGGCCGCGCGGGCTGCGTGCTGAAGACATCGAGGGCGCCCTGCAGCGGCGCCGGGCCGAAGCCGAGGCTGGCGCCGGCACCGGGGCCGGCCGGCTGCGTCGGTCCAGTCGACCCCGGGATCACGGGCGACACCGCCGCGATCTGCGACATTGCCTTGTCTTCGTCGCTGGGCGCACCGGGCTCAGCAGCGAGGCGGGCTTCGGCAGGCACCGCCGTGTCACCGCCAGCCACATCATAGGCCGTCACGTCGGTATGCCGGGTCTCGGTGCCGCCAGCACTTTCCGGCTGGGTCTTGGCGGGCCCGGCGGCCGCTCGGATCACCGGGATCTCATCGGTGTCCTGGCTGCCGATGTTCCAAACGAGGTAACCGCCGCCGCCAATGACAGCGATGGCCGCCACAGCTCCAGCGACGCGTGAGAGCAGCCCGATGATCGGCCGTCCCCCAGCGGCGCTTGCTGCCGCGTATGTTTCCTCTTCATCGTAGTAGGCCGGCATTTCGCATCCCCTCGGCCCCGTTCCTGAGGCCAGATCCGTACTGCTCGGGCAAACTCACGGCCCGTCCGCGGTTCACCTCATTTCCTCAAGCGGTGCGACACCAAGGATACTAAGACCCCGTGCGATAACAATCGACACGGCGTTGGAGAGGCCAAGACGGGCCTGAGACAGTGCCTTGTCGTCCTCACGTACCATCCGCAGCTGCGGCTCATCCTGACCCCGATTCCAGAACCCATGGTACTCTGAAGCTAGGTCGTAAAGAAAGAAGGCAATTCTATGTGGTTCATGCTGATACGCGGAAGTTTCGACAATTCTTGGGAACTCTGACAGTTTTGCAACCAGAGATAGTTCCGCTTCATGTTGTAGTCGGTCAATCTGCGCCTCGGCGCCCTCGAGTGTGACCCCAATACCCGCCGCACGCTCTCTGACCGAGCGCCCGCGTGCGTATGCATACTGCACGTACCAGACAGGGTTCTCACGGCTTTGCTGAAGGGCCGCCGTGAAGTCGAAATCGAGTGGTGCATCGTTGCGGCGGGTGAGCATGACGAAGCGGGTGACATCCGGCCCCACCTCGTCGAGCACGTCCCGGAGCGTCACGAAGCGGCCCGCCCGCTTGGACATCTTGAAGGGCTCGCCGTCCTTGAAAAGGCGCACCAGCTGGCAGAGCTTCACGTCGAGCGGCACGCGTTCTCCCGAGAGCGCAGCGACGGCGGCCTTCATGCGCTTCACGTAGCCGCCGTGATCGGCGCCGAGAACGTCGATCAGCAGGTCGAAGCCGCGATCGATCTTGTCTTTGTGGTAGGCGATGTCGGGCGCGAAGTAGGTCCAGCTGCCGTCCGCCTTCTTGATCGGCCTGTCGGTGTCGTCCCCGTAGTCGCTCGAGCGGAAGAGGGTTTGCGGCCTTGGCTCCCAATCCTCCGGCTTCTTGCCCTTCGGGGGCTCTAGGATGCCCTCATAGATGAGGCCCTTCTCCTCCAGCGCGGTGAGCGTGCCCTCGATGCGCCCGGTGCCATAGAGCGACTTCTCGGAGAAGAAGACATCCATGTGCACGCCGAGGGCCGCGAGATCCTCGCGGATCATGTCCATCATCGCGTCGGTGGCGGCATCCCTAAACTCGGGAAGCCACTGCTCTTCCGGGGCGTTCAGCAGGCGCGTGCCATACTTTTCGGCGAGCTTCTGGCCGACTGGCACCAGGTAGTCGCCCGGATAGAGACCCTCTGGGATCTCGATCTCGCGGCCGTTGGCCTCGCAGTACCGGAGGTACGCCGAGCGGGCGAGCACATCCACCTGCGCGCCACCGTCGTTGATGTAATACTCTTTCGTGACGTCGTAGCCGGCGTAGTCGAGCAACCGCGCGAGCGCATCGCCGAAGACCGCACCGCGTGTATGACCCACATGGAGGGGCCCGGTCGGGTTCGCCGACACGAACTCCACGTTGACGCGCTGACCTTCGCCGAGCGTCGAGCGCCCGTATCCTTCCGGATCGGCCAGGATCGAGGCGAGGACCGCCCGCCAGGCGGCCGGCTCCAACCTGAGATTGATGAAGCCCGGGCCCGCAACATCCGCGCTCGCGACCCGGTCGTCCGCGGTAAGCCGGGCGGCGAGGTCCTCGGCAATGTCCCGCGGCTTCTTGCCCGCGGGCTTAGCCAGCACCATCGCTGCATTCGTTGCCATGTCCCCGTGCGCTCCGTCGCGCGGCGGCTCGACCG
>JBCBHB010000419.1:0-3494 GCA_038526025.1 Pseudomonadota bacterium | reverse complement strand
CGCGGCGGGCGCACGGGGCTGATGGGCGAGGCGGGGCCGGAGGCGATCATGCCGCTCTCCCGCGGGCCCGACGGCCGGCTCGGCGTGCGGGCGGAGGGCGGCGGCGCCTCACCGAGCGTCACGGTCAACATCCAGACCGCGGATATCGAGAGCTTCCGCCGCAGCCGCGGGCAGGTCGCCGCCGGGATCGCCCGGGCGGTGGGCCTCGGCGCGCGCAGGCTTTGAAGGAGAGGGTGATGGGTTTTCATTCGGTCAGGTTTTCGGCGGCCATCTCCTTCGGCTCCACCGGCGGGCTCGAGCGGCGCACGGAGGTGGTGACGCTGGCGAGCGGGCACGAGGAGCGGAACACGCCCTGGGCGGCGGGGCGGCGGCGCTACGATGCGGGGCTCGGCGTGCGGACGCTGGACGATCTCGCGGATGTGACGGCGTTCTTCGAGGCGCGGCGGGGCCGGCTGCATGCGTTTCGCTGGAAGGACTGGCTCGACCACAAGTCCTGCGCGCCCTCGGCGATGCTGGCGGCGTCGGACCAGGCGATCGGCACCGGGGACGGAACGGTCACGGCGTTTCAGCTGAGCAAGACCTACGAGCCCGGCGCGCATGCCGCGGCCCGGCCCATCACCAAGCCGGTGGCGGGAACGGTGCTGGTGGCGCTCGATGGTGTCGAGCACGTGTCGGGCTGGGCGCTCGACCCGGAGACGGGCGTGGTGACGTTCGATGCGGCGCCCGGCGCGGGCGTGGCGGTGACGGCGGGCTTCGAGTTCGACGTGCCGGTGCGCTTCGACACGGACGCGATCGACATCAACCTCGCGGCCTTCGAGGCGGGCGAGATCCCGTCGATCCCCGTGATCGAGGTGCGGGTCTGATGCGCGCGCTTCCCACATCGCTGGAGGCCTCGCTCGCCACGGGCTGCACCACGCATTGCCGCTGCTGGCAGGTGTCGCGGCGCGATGGCGTGACGCTTGGCTTCACCGACCATGACCGGGACATCGCCTTCGAGGGCGTGGTGCACCGCGCGGAGGCGGGGCTGACGGCGGGGGCGCTGGAGCTCTCGACGGGCCTGCGCCTCGACAGCCAGGAGGTGGCCGGGGCGCTGACCTCGGACGCGATTGCCGAGGAGGACATTCTGAAGGGCCTCTACGATGGCGCGTCGGTGCGGCAATACCTCGTGGACTGGCAGGACCCGGAGAGCCGCGTGCTGCTGAGCGCGGGCACGGTGGGCGAGATCCGCCGCCGGGGCACGGCCTTCGAGGCGGAGATCCTGGGGCTTTCCGAGGCGCTGAACCGCCCGTTCGGCCGGGCCTACGGCAAGCTTTGCGACCGGGTCCTGGGCGATGGCGGCTGCACGGTGGACCTTGGTGACGCCGCGCATCACGGGACGGCCACGGTGGAGGCGGTGCTCGATGCGGCGCGGGTCGAGGTATCGGGCCTCGATGCCTTCGCGAGCGGGCTCTTCACCGAGGGCCGGGTTTCGTGGCTGACGGGCGCGAATACTGGCGCTGTCGGCCATGTGAAGCGGCACTGGGCGGCGGACGGGCTGGTGCGGCTCGAGCTCTGGAACATCACGCCGATGGAGGTGGCGCCGGGCGACAGGTTCGAGGTGGAGGCGGGCTGCGACAAGCGCTTCGCCACCTGCCGGGACCGCTTCGCCAACGTGCTGAACTTCCGCGGCTTCCCGCATCTGCCGGGGGACGACCACGCGGCTGGTTATCCGAGCGAGGGAGGGGCGCATGACGGCGGCTCGCTCTTCCGGACCTGAGGCGGTGCTGGCGGCGGCGCGCGGCTGGCTCGGCACGCCTTACCGCCATCAGGCGAGCTGCCGGGGGGTAGGGGCGGATTGCCTCGGCCTCGTCCGCGGCGTTTGGCGCGAGGTACTGGGGGCCGAGCCCTGTACGGTGCCCGCCTATACGCCGGACTGGGCGGAGGCGGGGGCGGAGGCCGGCGCTCCTGAGCGGATGCTGGAGGCGGCGGGGCGGTGGCTCCTGCCGGTGGCCGGTGCGGCGCGGCCCGGCGACGTTCTGCTCTTTCGCATGCGGGCGAAGGGCCCTGTGAAGCATGCCGCCATTCTGGCCGCGGGCGCGCCGCCCGAGGGCCGGATGATCCACGCCTATTCGGGCCATGCCGTCTGCGAGACGAGCATCGGGCCCGCCTGGGGACGCAGGCTCGCCGGCGTTTTCCGCTTTCCCGAAACCCTGCCTCTCGGAGGTGCCTGATGGCGACGCTCGTTCTGGCTGCGGCCGGCTCCTCGATCGGAGGGGCGATCGGTGGCAGCGTTCTCGGCCTTGGCGCCGCCACGCTCGGCCAGGCGGCCGGTGCCGTGGGCGGCAGCTTCATCGACCAGGCGGTGCTGGGCCGCGGCTCGGGCGCGCTGGAAGTGGGGCGGGCGCGGGCGCTCAGGCTGCAGAGCGCCACGGAAGGCGCGCCGCTGCCGATCAGCTATGGCCGCATGCGCATCGGCGGCACGGTGATCTGGTCGACGCGGTTCCTGGAAAGCGTGCGCACGGAGAACATCGGCGGCAAGGCGACGGGCGGGCAGCGGGTGCGGGAATACTCGTACTCGATCAGCTTCGCGGTCGCGCTCGGCGAAGGGCCGATCGACCGGATCGGGCGCATCTGGGCCGATGGCGAGCTGCTCGATACGGCGGGCATCACCTACCGTGTCTACAAGGGCACGGCCGATCAGGCGCCGGACCCGAAGATCGAGGCGGTGGAGGGCGCGGGTAACGCGCCGGCCTATCGTGACACCGCCTATGTGGTGTTCGAAGACCTGCAGGTCGGCCCCTTCGGCAACCGGATCCCGCAGCTGAACTTCGAGGTTTATCGCGGGGTGGACCCGGAAGCGCTGGGGCTCGACCCGGCGATCTTCGGTGAGCCGCTTTCGAAGATCGTGCGCGGTGTGGCGCTTTCGCCCGGCACCGGGGAGCATGCGCTCCACAATGAGCCGCAGCGGTTCCTGCTGGGGGGCGGCAAGACCAAGGCCGCGAACGTGCACAATGCGCGGCTGGAGCCGGACATGGTGGTCTCGCTCGACCAGCTGGCGGACGAGCTGCCGGCGGTCGATACCGTGTCGCTCATCGTGAGCTGGTTCGGGGACGATCTGCGCTGCGGGCGCTGCCTGGTACGGCCGAAGGTGGAGGTTGAGGACCGGGAGAGCGGGCCTGCGGGCTGGACCGTTTCCGGGCTGACGACGGAGACGGCGCCGCTGATCAGCCGCAACGAGGACAACCGGCCGAACTACGGCGGCACGCCGTCGGACGCGTCGGTTATTGCGGCCATTCAGGAGCTGAAGGCGCGTGGCTACAAGGTCATGGTCTATCCGTTTCTGCTGATGGACGTGTCGCCCTCGAACAGCCTGCCGAGCCCCTATGGCGGTACCGGTCAGCCGGCCTTCCCCTGGCGCGGGCGCATCACGCTGGATGCGGCACCGGGGGTGGCGGGGAGTGCGGACAAGACCGCGGCGGCGGCGGACGAGGTGGCGGATTTCTTCGGCACCGCGC
>JBCBHB010000418.1:0-3508 GCA_038526025.1 Pseudomonadota bacterium | reverse complement strand
CGCCGGTGGCGCCGTAGGCCTGGGCGCGGAAGAAGGCGGCGTCGGCCCGGTCGATGACCGTGCGCATCTCGTCGGCAATGTCCTCGGCGATGACGAGCGCGTCGTCCGTCCGCCCCTCCTTGATCAGTTCGTGGCCGAGGGCCTGCTTCTCCCAGGTGTAGAGAAAGTCGGGGTTCTCGAGGTGATAGGCGTAGAGCTCGTCGATCAGGCGCTGGCGGAAGCCGCGGCGGGCTTCGCGGAGGGCGCTGACCACGTCGCTCTTGCCCTCGACGCCGAGTTCGAATTCGCGGGCGTTGAGCTTTTCGAGCTCGGTGAGGAGCGCGCGGGCCTCGAGATCGGCCTGCTTGGCCTCGTTGATCCAGCGCATCCAGACCGCGTCGTAGAAGCTGAGGACGCCGACCGCGGTGGCCAGCGGGATGCCGAAATTGGTGAGGCCCGAGAAGATGCGTTGCGGCAGGGTTTTCTTCGCGCCGTCCTCGAGCCGGGTGATGCGCCGTTCGAGCGAGGCGATGATGCTGCTCTCGCTCTCGGTGTCGGCGGCCTTCGGGGTTTGAGTGTCGTTGGAGGGTTGGGGGGTCTCGTCGGAAGCCATGACCGCTCTCCGCAATGAATTGAACGCAACGACGGGAGGGTGCCTGTGGCGCTGCGTGCGGGCAAGCGGGCTGTTGGGCAGCCCTAGGCGTTCGGGCCGAAAACGTCCTCGAGCGTTGGCAGGGGGCCGCCGGGCTCGAGCTGCGCGACGGGGGCGACGCAGGCATCGAGCGGGTCGAAGAGCGTGGTCCAATGCGCCTGGGTCTCGGCCGCGAAGCGGGTGGCGAGACCGGTGCGCGCCTCGGCCCAGCCCGCCCGGTCGGCCATGAGGGCGGAGAGGTCGGGCCAGGCGAGGGCTTCGGCGAGGACGGCGATGAACTTGGGCTCGAGCGCACCGACAGCCATCCAGCGCCGGTCCGCCGTTTCGTAGACGGCGTAGGTGGGCATGCCGCCGCCGAGGGTGTCGCGCCAGTCGTCCACATCCAGCCCGGAGAGGAGCGTGGTGGCGGCGATATCGGAGAGGAGGTAGCGCACGCCGTCGGTCATGGAGAGGTCGATATCGGCGCCCTGCCCCGTGCGATCGCGCCGGAGGAGGGCCGCGAGGATGGCAGCCGCGCCCATGGTGCCGCCGGCCGCATAGTCCGACAGGATGTTCTGGGGCGGGACGGGGCGGCCATCGGGCGCGCGGCAGAGGTCGAGCGCGCCGGCGCGGGCGATGTAGCCGATATCGTGGCCGGCGCGAGGGGCCAGCGGCGAGCGGCTGCCATAGCCCGAGATGCGGCAGAGGATGAGGCGCGGGTTGGCGGCGGAGAGCGCCTCCCAGCCGAGGCCGAGGGCTTCGAGCTTGCCGGGGCGCATTTCGGAGACGAGCACATCCGCCTCGGCGACCATGGCGAGGAGGGCCGTGCGGCCTGCCGGGGATTTGAGGTCGAGCGCCAGGCGCGCCTTGCCGAGCGCGAGTGCGTCGAGCGGGCCGCCGCGCTTGTCCATCAGCGGGTCACCCTCCGCGCCCGCATAGTCCGGCCGTGCGGCACGGGGGTTCTCGATCACCGTCACCTCGGCGCCGAGATCGGCGAGGAAGCGGGTGGCGAAAGGGCCGGGCGCGTTCACAGAGAGATCGATGACGCGGATGCCCGCGAGTGCGTCCTTCATGGCCCCCTCCCCTGCCGCCGCCATTGCCGCTACCGCTGCTGCGCCATCAGGCACGGGTTGGGGCGCATCGTCCAGAACCGCACGCGGCCCATGGGCTAGCGCTGCTTGAGGGCGATGGCGCGGCCGGCCTGCTCAGGGGTGCCGAGGGGCGCGTGAGCCGCTTGGACGGCTTCGAGCCTCTCCATGACCGAGGGCTGCCAGCGCTCGATGCCGCGGGTCTCGAGGTTGAAGCCGAGGAGCTTGGTCTCGTTGGCCGCGGCGAGCCCGCCTGCCGCGTCGAGCACCCGGTGGAAGAGGATGAGGCGCTTGTCGTCGAGCTCGGTGAGCTGGGTTTCGATGGCGAAGGCCGCGCCCTCCGCCAGCTCGCCCGTGTAGAGCACGTGGTTCTCGACGATGACGTATTCGTGGCCCTGGCGCCCGGCGAGGGGGGCGGGATGGTTGACCCAGTTCCAGAAGGACCAGTTCGCCTGGTCGCAGATGGTGAGGTAGTGGGCCATGTTGAGATGGCCGAACTCGTCCACCCAGTCTGGTCTGACCCGGTTCTCGACAAGGCGGAGGGGGGCGCTAATCTCGCCCGTCCAGGCGTGTTCGAAGAGCTCGGTGGTGTGCATCAGCGACCCTTCCAGACGGGGCTGCGCTTCTCCGTGACGCTGGCGATGCCCTCCTTGGCATCCTCGCTGTCGTAGACGCGGCGGTAGACGGGCAGGTCGGCGGTGCGCATGCGGTGGAAGGCGTCGCGCGTGTCGGCGCCTTCGGTGGCGGCGTCGATCTCCTTGATGGCCTGGAGCGAGAGGGGGGCAGAGGCGGCGACGCGATCGGCCAGCGCGCGGGCGCTCTCCATCAGCTCGCCTGCGGGGACGACGGCGTTGACGAGGCCCCAGCGGGCGAGCTCGGCCGCCTCCACATGGCGCGCGGTCATCATCATTTCCATGGCGATGGCGCGGGGGATGCGGCGCGGCAGGCGGATGATGCCGCCGCTGTCGCCCACAAGACCGATGCCGGCTTCAGGGAGGGCAAAGGTGGCGTGCTCGGCCGCCACGATCATGTCCGCCGCCAGCGCGAGTTCGAAGCCGCCGCCGAGGGCCATGCCGTTGACCGCGGCGATGACGGGCTTCTTCAGTGCCCAGTACTCGGTGAGGCCCGCGAAGCCGCCCACGCCCTGATCCGCATCCGGCGCCTCGCCCGCCGCGGCGGCCTTGAGGTCCCAGCCAGCGGAGAAGAAGCGCTCGCCCCCGCCGGTGACGATGCCGACGGAGAGGCCGTCATCCTCCGCCAGCATCTGGAAGGCGGCGCCCATGGCGCGGCTGGTGGCGGCATCGATGGCGTTGGCCTTTGGGCGGTCGAGCGTGATCTCGAGCACGCGGCCGCGGCGGGCCGTGCTGACGGGACTGGAGGCGGGATCGGTCATCAGATCTCCTGGATCGCGTTGAGATGGGCCGCGCGGGGTGGGATGAGGACGAGGCTGCCCACATGGGTCTTCTCGAGGAACGCCTCCTGCGCCGCGCGGATCTCGGCCAGCGGATAGGTGGCGTGGGCGACGGGGCGAACCTTGCCTTCCGTGACCAGCTTCACGAGCGTTGGCATGGTCTCCGGGCCGTAGACGGTGGAGCCATGGAAGCTGAGGGATTTGAGGTAGAGGCTGCGGAGATCGAACGCGACGATGGGCCCGGCGATGGCGCCGGCGGTGACGTAGCGCCCGCCGCGGCCGAGGGCGGCGATGAGCCAGGTGAAGGTGTCCCCGCCCACCACGTCGAGCGCGATGTTGGCCTTGCGGCCGCCGGTGATCTCCATGAACGCGGCGGCGGGGTTCTCGGCTTCGCGGGGG
>JBCBHB010000417.1:0-3509 GCA_038526025.1 Pseudomonadota bacterium | reverse complement strand
ACGCGGCTCGGGGTCGATACGGATTCGAGCAGAATGCTCAATCCCGCGCTGCCGTGAGTGCCAACCAGACCGCCAACTGATCAAGAACCTGAGAAAAGCTCCTGAAACTATTATCCTTGTTGGCTTTCTGCACGTTTCTTGCCCTATCAATCCGTTGCCAATTGGTGACGCCGGCCGGTGCGGGCCGTGCTTGTTGTGGACAGGGTCGCACGCTACCTTGCGCCGCAGCCGCGCGCCACGGCAGCGTCGCGGCAAGCAACGGTCGTGCGGGCTGGCGTCGATGGGGCGTCGGTGGCCAGTAGGGCCAAGTTGACGGTGACGGAGCGATCATGACCATCGAACGGACGCTTGGGCGCGGGCTCGCAGCGCTTCTCCTACTCGGCCTCGGCGCCTGCGCCAGCGTTGACGAGACGGCGAGCTTCGCGGAGCAGGACCCGTATGAAAGCACCAATCGCGCGATCCACGACTTCAACGTGACGCTCGACGAGAATGTGCTCCGCCCCGTTGCCAAGGGCTACGACGTCGTCGCCGTCGGGCCGACGAAGCTGATGATCGGCAACGGCCTCAGCCATCTCGAGCTTCCCGTCGACTTCATGAACTACCTCCTTCAGGGCGAGGGGCGCGCCGCGGGCCGGACGCTGGGCCGCTTCGTGCTCAACACCACGCTCGGCGCCGGTGGCCTGCTCGACCCGGCAACTGAGATGGGTATCCCGCGCGAGGAAACGGATTTCGGCGTGACGCTCGGCAAGTGGGGCGTGGGCTCGGGCCCCTACCTCGTGCTGCCGCTGCTCGGCCCGTCCAATCCGCGCGACCTGGGCGGCTTCGTGGTCGATCGCGCCTTCTCCCCGGGCACCTACACGTTCCTTGGCGGCCCCGATGCGCTTGGTCACGCCACCTTGGCGGCGGCCATCGTGGAGCCGATCCACGAGCGCAACGCCAATGCAGACCTGATCGACGAACTGCTCTACGAGAGCCCCGACAGCTACGTGACGCTCCGCTCGATCTACCTGCAGCGCCGGCAGGCACAGATCTCGGGCGGCGGCTCTGCACCGGACATCTTTGACGACGAGACGACGAACTGAGGCCATGACGGTCACGACACGAACATTCGCCGGGGCGCTGGAGGAAGCGGCCCGCGACATGGAAGCGACGCTCGACGCGGTCTTGCCGAAGGCGGGCGGCAGTCCCGGCGAGGAAGAGCTGATCGCGGCCATGCGCTATGCGGTCACCGGCGGAGGCAAACGCCTTCGTGCCTTCCTGGCCATCGAAGGGGCCGCACTCTTCGACGGGCCTCGGCAGGGCGCGTTGCGGGCGGGGGCGGCGCTAGAATGCCTCCATGCCTACAGCCTTGTGCATGACGACATGCCCTGCATGGACGACGACGACCTGCGCCGCGGCAAACCCACCGTCCACAGGGTCTGGGACGAGGCGACGGCGGTGCTGGCTGGCGACGCGCTGCAAACCCTGGCCTTCGAGATCCTTGCAGATCCCGCGACGCATGGCGACGGCGCCATTCGGGCGCAGCTCTGCCTCAGGCTCGCGCAGGCCTCCGGCGCAGCCGGCATGGTTGGCGGACAGGCACTCGATCTCGCAGCAGAGAAGGCGGGGGCACCGCTGGGGGCCGACGCGGTGAAGCGCCTGCAGGCATTGAAGACCGGCGCGCTTATCGAGGTTGCTGCCGAGCTCGGTGCCGTCGTCGCTGGCGCGTCCGGGGATGCCGTCGGGCGCGTGCGCGCCTATGCACGCGCTCTGGGCGAAGCCTTCCAGATTGCGGACGACCTTTTGGACGTAACGGGTACCGAAGCGGAAGTCGGCAAGCGGGTGGGCAAGGACGCAGCGGCCGGCAAGGCCACCTTCGTCGACATCCTCGGCGTCGACGGTGCCAAGGCTCGGGCCCAGGCGCTCATCGAGGAGGCAGCGGCGGAACTCGCGCCCTTCGGCGCCCGCGCGGGCCTTCTCGTCGATGCGGCCGCCTTCGTGGTCAATCGCCGCTCCTGAGCCAGGCGCCGGCATCGAAGTCCACCAGGCTGTCGAGCAGCGCGACATCGTCTCGGTAGTAGTCGCGCAACGCCGCCCGGGCGCGGGTGCTGAGGCGTGGCATGGTCGGCCAGCCGGCCTCGGCACGCTTCTGCTCTGAGGTATGAACCGGCGGGCGAAGGCGGGCGAGGTCCAGGTCGCAGTCGATACCCAGGGCGTTGAAGATCTCCCGTAGCGCACCTGCCGGGTCGGCCTTCAGGCGGTCGTGGGGCAGGACGAGCATATCCGGAAAGACGCTCAGCCAGTGCTTCAGGATCTTACCATAAAGCCCTGTAGAGAGCATGATTTGCGCGTCCGTTATCTCATCAATCTCGGCGACGAAGGGGAAGCGGCCCTTGCGCACATGGTGGATGTAGGCCGAGCGGTATCGCTCGATGGGATCGCGCAGGATCACCATCACCCTGACATCCGGCACCGTGTCGCGGATGTCCCACGCAATGTCCCCCAGCACCGTGGGGGCGTGGAAATAGTGCGGCGTGCTCTCCATGAAGTACCGCGCGCCAGGCTTCGCCTCAGCTGGGAAGTGAGCACGATAACTCTCCAGCCGGTCCCGCCAGCCCGGGTGGCCCCAAAGCTTGAGCTCCTTCGGGGTGGAGCCGAAGATGTGCCGGGAGCCTGAGAGCGTCTCGTGCAGCCAGGTCGTCCCCGCCTTCTGGACGCCGGCGAGCAGCAGGTTCGGGTAACGCATTGCCTGCTGCCTCCCGCGCAGCCGGACCCATCCAACCGGCACGGCGTTGTCCCGGCAAGAGGGGTGGCTTGTCTCGTGGCCGATGCCCCGATACTCCGCCAGGAAAGCCGTGAACGAACCGAGGAAGCCATGAGCGTCGAGGAGCCCGAGCTACCATCTGCCCTTCTCCTGGTGCTCGGCATGCACAGGAGCGGCAGTTCCGCGGTCACGCGGGTGATGAGCCTGCTGGGCTACAAGCTCCCCAAGACGCTCATTCCGGGCAACGCCTCCAACCGGCGCGGCCACTGGGAAAGCCAGCCCATCGCACGGCTGAACGAGGCCTTCATGCGCGAGGCGGACCTTGTGTGGTCGGACTGGACCGCAGGGCTCCTCCCCCGCCTGCGTTCCGCCCAGCTGCGGGACTTCGAGGCCGACCTTGTCGCTCACGTCGCCAGCGAGTTTCGGCCCGGCCGGCCCGCCGTGCTGAAGGAGCCGCGCATCTGCCGCCTCGTGCCCCGCTACCGGGCGGCTTTCGAGCGGCGCCTGCCCCTCAGCGTCGTCATTCCCGTTCGCAACCCGCTGGAGGTGATCGGCTCGCTGGTCCAGCGCAACAATCTCACGGAAGCGAACGCCGCCCTCCTGTGGCTGCGCTACACGCTGGATGCGGTAACCGGGTCCGAGGGCCTGCCGCGCGCGTTCGTGGCCTATGATCGGCTGCTGGAGGAGCCGGGCGCCACGCTCGCGCGCGTGGAGGCTGCACTGCCTGCGCCCTTTGCCGTCACGCTCGAACAGGCGGCACCCGACA
>JBCBHB010000416.1:0-3513 GCA_038526025.1 Pseudomonadota bacterium | reverse complement strand
CGCCCGCAGCGGCGGTGACTGCCAGCTACGAGCTGAGCATCAACGATCCGATCTTCAACAGCGCCAACGGCAACGAGAACGTGCCCGATTTCCAGCTGACGAACACGTCAGATCTGGGCAGCGGGCTCACGATCACGGATTTCAGCCTGACCATTGGCGATACGGATTTCATCTACGACTTCGTGCGCAACGAAGGCACGCTCGTCGACACGGTGACCACGCTCGTCGCGACCCTGGGCAACCCAGACTTCAACAACGACGAAATCGGTACCGGCATCCTCACCTACTCGTTCGGCGGGTTCGACCCGAACGACGTCTTCCAGTTCGAGGTCGACGTGGACCCTGTCGTGCTCGGCGATGTTGTGCAGGACTTCCGTCAGATCCTGTTCCCCAACGCGGTTCTGACGGTGACCTTCAACGATAACATCACGCTCTCGCAGATCCTCGCGCCGGTCGACATCACGCAGGTGGGCTTCACCTTCTCCCAATCCGTCGTCATCCCGCTCCCCGGCGGCCTTGCGCTCCTCCTCGGTGCGGGCGCCGTCAGCGCGCTCGTCCTGCGCCGCCGCCGCCCTCACTGAGCGCCACGCGCCGCAGAATGCGCCGTCCGGTTACTGGACGGCGTTGGAGTTCGGGAAATCGGTGGTTGTGCCAACGCGGGTGATCACCCCGTCCGGGCTGATCTCATAGGCCACGAACGTGTTGCCAGCGCTTCCGGCCGTGGGCGCGATCTGGTCGATCAGGTCGCCGCTCACCACCATGCTGCCGCCCGGGCCTCGCTGGATCAGCCCGTTGCGGAGCAGCGACACCATGGCGTCGGACTGGTCGGCAAGCGTGGTGCCCCCGATGGTCTGGTCCGAGAAGTTGAAGACCGAGATGCGGGTCACCCCCCCGTCGTTGAAGCCGCGCAGCGTCAGCACCTCGCTGCCCGGGAAGTCCGCCACGTCGTCCAGCTCCACCACCGGTAGCCCGTCCGCCCCGGAAGGCCCGGTCGGGTTGGCGAAGAACACGTGGAACCTGCTGCCATTGCCCGTGGGCCCCGTGGCATGCAGGTCGAGATCGAAGGCGTTGTTCGAGGTCAGCTGCGCGAAGGCCGGCACCTCGATCGTGGGGTCGGGCGAGATCGGCGGGATCGGATCGACGACGTTGCTGTCGTTGTTCACGGTCAGCTGGTCGAAGCGCTCACCCAGAACCGCGTCCGAAACCGCGCCGGTGCGCCGCAGCTCGGCCACCGCCTGGCCCGAAGCCACGGCGGTATTGTCGCCCACACCCACGCCGCCCGCGCCGGAACCGCCCGACGCGCCGACGACGTTGCCGCCCGGCCGCAGCGCAAGGTGCAGCTGCTCCAGCAGCTCCTCGGGGAACGGGATCGGCTCACGCGGCGCGCTGCCCTGGGTCACGAAGGCGCCATAGCCCGCCCGGCGGACATCGGTCGTCCCGAACTCGTTCTCGATCCGGCAGGCGCCCCGGCGCGCGAAGGCGTTGTTGTCGAGCCCCGGGCCAAGCACCCCGCAGAAGAAGGTGTTCGGATCGTCGGGAGACTGCGCGATGAAGAGCGCCGTGCCGCGGATACCCATCGATGCCGCCGGCGTGTTGATCCGCACGTTCTCCGGCGTCTCGGAGGCGACCTGACCCGAGAGATAGCGCAGGAAGCCCGTCGCCATCTCCGCCGCGATCTCGCCCGTCCCGCTCTCGGGGTCGTAGACGAACCGGTCGATCACCAGGTCGCTGTTCGGCCCGATGGTCAGCGTCGTCTCGTCAAGCAGCAGCACCTGCATGCGCGAACCCGCGCCCGTCAGGATCCGGTCCTCCAGGAAGATCTGGCTGCCCGAGGCAACCTCGAGCGGGGAGGAGGCCGCCGGCCGTCGCAGCTCCACCGGGCTCACCACCGCCGCGGCCACGCCGGCTTGCGGTTGGTCCTGCGCAGGTGCCGTCCCGGCCACCCCGAACGACAGGACAAGCGCCGCCGGAGCAGCGCGCAGAAGCATGGCAGGCGAGACGATGGACATTCGGTACCCTCCCCAGAACCCTTAGATTGTACCCGCAGCGCGCCCGGGAGGCGAACGCTTTCACACCAGGAACGACGCTGGGTAAGGATCGGCGCAACACACTGCGTCGGGAACGCACCAAACTGGAACGAAGATGGTTGCCGCCGCGGGGTCCATCCGTCAGCGTGGGTTGGTCGTTTGGGTCCGGGAGAGCGCTGAGATGTCATTCGTGGATCGCCCCGCAGCGATGGCAGCCCTCCCCCTGCTCGCCGCCTTGGCGCTCGCGCATGCCGCGCCCGCGCCGGCGCAGGAGGCCGCGCGCATCCCCTACAGCGCCATTCTGGAGAGCCCGGACGATCTCGACCTGACCGTCGCCTATGCGCGCCAGGAGCTCGAGGCCGGCAACCTGCCCGGTGCCTCCGCAGCGCTCGAGCGCCTCCTCATCCTCTACCCGGCCGAGAACACCGTGCGCCTGCTCTACGCCGTCACGCTCTTCCGGCTCGACCAGGTGGCGGAAGCCCAGCGCGAGTTTGCCGCCGTCGATCCAGACCAGCTTTCCGGCGCGGACCAGCGCGTGCTCGAGGAGTACAGCGAGCGCACCCGCCGTCGCCTGAGCAACCTCACCGGCGATATCGGTCTCACGGTCGGCATCCAGTACGACTCGAACCGGGACAACTTCCCCCTAGGCGGCACCTTCCAGGTCGACATCCCCGGCCTCGGCCCCTCCCTCATCGACACGGGCGAGGACGGGGAGGACGACTTCGGCGTCTTCGGCATCGTCGACGGTCGGGTGGACTACAAGCTGCCCTCCCAAACCGTACAGCGCCTCAGCCTCGAATTCACCGCCCTCGGCGTCGAGCAGTTCGATCTCGACGAGTTCGACGTGATCTCGGGCTACATCTCCGGCTCCGCCTTCATCGACGCCACCGTGGTCGATATCGAGCCGCGCATCGCCTACCGCCAGATCCAGCTGGGCGGCGACCGCTACCTCCGCTCGGGCGAGGGCGGCATGCGCATCCAGCGCGCCATCGGCAACGATCAGCGCCTTCTCGCCTTCGCCGATCTCTCCGGCGGGTTCGACGAGTTCGATCCGGTGGACGCCGACACCTTCGCGGACGAGAAGACGGGCCCGTTCTTCCTCGCCACCGCCGGCGTGGTCTGGACACCGACCGAGCGCTTCGGCCTCCTCGCCAGCTACAATTATACCGAGCGCTTCGCCGACGAGGACTTCGAGGCCTTCAGCTCCCACGGCATCGGCTTCACGGCGCAGTATGTGCTGACGAACGCCACGGCCCTGCGCGCCTCCGTCGATTACTCCTATGCGGATTTCGATGCGCCCGACCCCTTCGTCTCCACCACCGAGGCGCAGGAAGACCACGCCATCAGCACCCGTCTCGGCCTCGTCGTCCGCGCCGACGCGCTGCTCGAAGGCGCGGGAATCGAAGACCCGGTGGATGCAACGAAGAATCTGTCGTTGAATGTAGGCTTCGGCTACCGCCGCGTTTTCTCAAATCTGGACAACTTT
>JBCBHB010000415.1:0-3518 GCA_038526025.1 Pseudomonadota bacterium | reverse complement strand
CCGCGGCGCACAAGAGTCGAAGGCGGGACTGGCTTTCAAAGGCTCGCGATAAAGTCCGACATGAGCTTGCCGAGGACCGCCGGCTGCTCGACGCAGGGGATGTGACCCGCATTCGCAATCAGCTCGAAGCGGCAGCCCGGGATCAGCTCGGCGGTCTGACGCACGAGCGCCGGCGGCGTGGAGCCGTCCGCCTCACCGCAGACGGCGAGGGCGGGCACGGCGATCTGCGCCGCCTCGGCGCGGTAGTCCGCGTCCCGGATCGCGCGGCAGGTGGTGAGGTAGCCCGCCGCGGAGGTACGCAGCATCATGTTGCGCCAGGGCTCGAGGCGGGGCGCGTCGCCTCGGAACGCCGGGGTGAACCATCGCTCCATGGTCGCGTCCGTCAACGCAGCGATCCCGCCGGCCTCCACAGCTGCAATGCGGTCGTTCCACATCTGCTCGGTCCCGATACGGGCGGCCGTGTCGCAGAGGATGAGGGCGCGCACCCGCCCGGGGTTCCGCTTCGCCAGCGCCTGGGCGATCAGGCCACCCACGGACAGCCCGACGATCACGGCCGTGCCCACGCCCAGATGCGCCATCAGCGCGTCGAGATCGTCGGCGAGGTCTTCGATGCTCCAGTCTTCAGCTGGCAGGCTCGACAGGCCGTGCCCACGCTTGTCGTAGCGTATCCGGCGCCAGCCGGGCGGCAGGTGCGGAAGGAGCGGGTCCCAGACACGGTAGTCGGTTCCCAGAGAGTTGGAGAAGACGATCGCGGGCGCGTCCTCCGGGCCATCGAGCGCGACGTTCAGGATGACGCCATTGACGGAAATCCCTTGCATGGCATGCCCCTCCGGCCGTGCTGGTCCCTGCGGTGAGCGACCGTCGCAGCAAGGCTGCGCGCGAGCAAGGCGGGATTAATCCTCGAGTGAGACTGAGCGGCTGTCGCGCGGTGGCGTTAACCGTCCCTTAATGACTCGGCCATAATTAGAACGGCGAGGACACCGGGCAGGGTGGCCTCGCCGTGAGGGAAAGTACGAAGACTAGAGCAACTCGGGAACACAAGCGCAGCTGACCATGTGGTCCCTAGTCAGCCGCTCCCAGTACAGCACTTACGCACGCCACCCCCTTCTGGTGAGGGATGAGTGTGTAGTACAAGAAAGCGTCGCATCCGGCGACAGTTTTTCGACCGGACGCGGCGCTTAATGCTTCTCTCAGCCCGCCCTCTTTCCTGCACACTTTAGGTTCTGCGCACTAACGCAATGGACTGTCAGGGTTTTCCATGACAGCGGCACAAGACGTGAATCTGTTTCAAATTGGAGCAAAATCTGAGCGTTAACCTTTTACCGAGAGGTCAGCCCTCCACTATCCTCGATAAACGCAACAATATCGTCCAAACCAGCTTCATTCTTGATGCAGGTGAAAAAGAATGGTCTCTCTCCGCGCATCCGGCGCGAATCATCATCCATAATGGTTAACGAGGCGCCGACTGCTTCCGCGATGTCGATCTTGTTGATGACCAGCAGATCCGAACGGGTGATGCCCGGGCCGCCCTTGCGCGGGATCTTGTCTCCGGCGCTCACATCGATGACGTAGATCGTGAGATCGGCAAGCTCCGGGCTGAAGGTCGCGGAGAGATTGTCGCCCCCGCTTTCGATGAGAACGATCTCGAGATCCGGGAACGCCTCCACCAGCTCGGCAATGGCCGCGAGGTTGATCGACGCGTCCTCGCGGATCGCCGTATGCGGGCAGCCGCCTGTCTCGACACCGCGGATCCGCTCGAGCGGCAGGGCCTGCGCACGCATCAGAAACTCGGCATCCTCGCGCGTGTAGATGTCGTTGGTGATCGCGGCGATGGAATAGCGTTCGCGCAGCCGCTTGCAGAGCGCAGCGGTCAAGGTCGTCTTGCCCGAGCCCACGGGGCCGCCGATGCCGACACGGAGGGGGCCATGGGGCGAGCGGGCGCGCGTGCTGGTCTCGGGCAGCGGTGCAGTGTCGGGCGGCGTCATGTGCGGAACAGCCTCGTATGCAGGGTCTCGTGCCGCATCGCGGCGATGTCTCCACGAAAGCACGCACTGCCATGGGCGTCGAGAGGGTTGGCGGCGGCCGAGTGCAGCGCGGCCTGCGCCTCGGCGGCGGTGCGGGCGATCATCGGCAAAAGGGCAACCACGACCCGCTGTGCCTCCGTCTGCCCGAGCGGGACGAGGCGCACGGCCGCGCTGACCAGGTTGGTTGCGAATGCCTGAAGCGCCAGCGGCAGGAGAGCGGCAAGGGGGATACCCGCCGCCCGCGCGGCCCGGCCGAGCGCCACGGGATAGGGCAAGGTGCGATCATCGCCCAAGGAGCCGGTATAGGCCGCGGCGGTGACGGCCGCGAAGGCGCGGCCCTGCGCCTCGGTCTCGGTCAACCGCTCGGCGCTGATGGCGAGCGCGCGGGCATGCTCGGCGGGCGCATCGCTTTCGGGCGCCAGCCACGCCTCGGCGATGAGCAGCGCCTCGGACCGACCGCCGCCATGCTCCAGAAGCGCGGTGAGCCAGGCTTCAAGGCTGGCCGTGTCCGTGATGTCACCCGCCGCGATCGCCTGTTCGAGACCGTGACTGTAGGCAAAGGCGCCCGTGGGATACCCCGGAGAGAGCCAGGCCTGCAGCAGGGCGGCCGCCTCGGGGCGCAGGGTCGTCTCCGCGGGATCGGGCGCCTCGGCGGCGAGCTCAGCCATGGCGATGGGGGATGTGGGCGTTGGGGTCGTCATGCGCGCTGGCGCCGTGGTGGTGACCATGGGTTCTGCCATGGCCATAGGCACCGCCTTCAGGCGTGAAGGGCGCATCGACCGGCGCGAGCGTGGCGCCGAGGCGGGCCAGCATGTCCTCCAGCACATGATCCCGCCGGATGAGGAGGTGGTCGGCCCCGACGGCGCAGGGCGTGTGGCGGTTGCCGATATGCCAGGCGAGGCGGGCAAGCGGCTGGCCGTGGGCGGCGCGGACCTCGGTGAGCGGCTCAGCGGCGGCGCGGATGCGAAGGGCGCGGCCGTCCTCGAGCAGGAGCGCGTCGCCCTCCCCCAGCTCCCGCGCCTCGGCGAGATCCATCAGCACCCTCTCGCCGGCAGCGGTGGTAAGCACGGCCCGGCGACGGTAGCGCTCGTCGTAGGGCAGCGTCACCTCGTCCGTCGTGGCGGGCGCCTCGGAAGCGGGAGCGAGCTCGAGCGCTCTGATCATGATGGGGGGTCTCCGTCGCCGTTCACAGTCCCGATCCGCTCTCACGCCCGATCCACTGGCCTCGGGCTGACAAGGGCGATCCCGGCGAAGAGCATGGCGAGGGCGAGCCAAGCCGTCCAGCCATGGCGTTCGCCGAGAAAGACCATGCCCGCGAGCACGCCGGTGCCCGTGACGATGTAGCCGACCTGGCTGGTGAAGATCGCGCCGCCGTGGCGAATGAGCCAGACATAGCCGAGATAGGCGAAGATGTTGAGAACGGTGCAGGCGAGAAGCGCGCCCTCCGCCCGCCAGCCGGCGCTGCCCGGGACGGGCACGACGCCGAGGGCCAGG
>JBCBHB010000414.1:0-3521 GCA_038526025.1 Pseudomonadota bacterium | reverse complement strand
GTGCCAGTTCCGCGATGTCGAGGTGGAGATGAGCTTCGAGGACCGGCAGGTCGATCTTGCGGCGGAGGGGATCGACGTGGCCATCCGCATCGGCGAGTTGGGGGACAGCGCGCACCTCGTGGCGCGGAAACTCTTCGACGACCGGGTCTATACCGTCGCCTCGCCAAGCTACCTGGAACGCAAGGGGGTGCCCGCGAGCCTCGACGATCTCGATGGCCACCGGGCGATCCACTACCGCGTTCGGAACACTGGCCGGCTCTTTCCGTTCGTCTTCGACGTCGATGGAGAGGCTGTGCGGCGCACGCTCGACCCGGCACTCGTGGTGAACAGCGTGGATGCGATCCTGCAGGCCTCCGAAGCCGGTATCGGGATCGCGCAGCTGCCGAGCTTCCTGGTGTCTGACGCTTTGGAAGCGGGACGGGTAGTGCAGGTGCTCCCGGCGCTCCGCTTCGATCGCTTCCCCTACTCCATCGTCTACCAGGACCGCCGACTGGTGCCCCCCCGGATCCGCGCCTTCGTGGACTTCCTTGGCAGCAGCAAGACACGAGCACTCTGGCAGCCACCGACGCCCGATCATTAACTTCAGGGAAACAAACCCCTGACGAAGGGCACGGTACTCCCGTCGCCATCCCTCCTCATCTTTGCGTCCATACCCGGCTGCGGCCGGAGACATGGTGAGGACCGGACATGACCAATACGAAGACGCTACTGACAGGTGCGAGCCTTGGAACGCTCTTTGCGGGCGCCCTCTGGTACGCGGCCGACAAGATCGATCTGCCGGCGCTGGTAACTGAGGCGGAGGCCTCCGTGCCCGCCGCCGAGGCACAGCCGCCAAGCGTGGACGTGGTGGCCGCCGCTGCCCGCGCGGTCACGCGTTGGGACGAATTCACAGGCCGCTTCGAAGCGGTGGACGAGGTGGCGATCCGGGCGCGGGTGTCGGGCCACCTCGATGCGGTTCACTTCAAGGCCGGCGCGGTGGTGGAGAAGGATGACCTCCTCTTCACAATCGACCCGCGCCCCTTCGAGGCGGCGGTGGCCGAGGCGGAAGCCCGGCTGGCGGAGGCGCGCGCAGCACTGACGCTGGCGGAGAGCGAGCTTTCCCGCCAATCCCAGCTCCAGGCCCGCGGGCATGTCAGCCAGTCGGTCCTCGATGCGGCGGTGCAGGAGGCGTCCGCGGCAACGGCGCGGATCGCGGCTGCCGAGGCGTCGCTCGAAAGCGCCCGGCTGGATCTCGGCTTCACGCGCATCCACGCACCCGTCACCGGCCGGATCTCGGACGATGCGGTGAGCGCCGGTAACCTGATCGCGGCCGGCGCGGGTGCGGAGGTGCTGACCACCATTGTCTCGCTCGACCCGATCCACTTCGTGTTCGACGCAAGCGAGCAGCAATACCTCGAATACATGCGCGCTACCGCCGAAAGCGGCCTTCGAGCAACGGCGGGACGGACACGCGTGGCCGTGCGCCTGATCGACGAGCCCGACTTCGCACACGAAGGCAGCATCGACTTCGTGGACAACCGGATCGACCGCGCGACGGGCACGATCAGAGGCCGCGCCGTGCTGGCTATCGGCGACGGGATGCTGACGCCGGGCATGTTCGGCCGTCTCCGCCTCGCCACCGCCGAGAACGCCGAAACGGTGCTGATCCCAGAGGAAGCCATCGGTTCGGACCAGGGCACGAAATTCGCCATGGTCGTGGGCCGCGACGGCACGGTGGAGCGGCGTATCCTCAGCCTGGGCGACCGTCACGAGGGCCTGCGCATCGTGGATGCAGGCATCGAAGCCGGCGAACAGGTCGTCGTCTCGGGCCTCCACTTCGCCCGTCCCGGCGCCACAGTTACCGCCAATCTCCGCACGCCCGACGCCGATGCGTCCGATGGCGTGACGGTCGCGGCGCGCTAAGCGCAGCCGCCACCCAGGTGAGGACAATCCAATGAAACTGCCGCAATTCTTCATCGACCGGCCGATCTTCGCAATCGTGATCTCGGCCTTCATCACCATCGTTGGCGCGCTCAGCTACTTCACGCTGCCCGTTGCCCAGTATCCGGAGGTCGCGCCGCCCAGCGTGCAGGTGACCGCCCAGTACCCCGGCGCCTCGGCCGAGACGATTGCCGAAACGGTGGCAACGCCCCTCGAACAGCAGATCAACGGTGTCGAGGGGATGCTCTATCTCTCGAGCCAGGCGACGGGCGACGGCAACCTGACCGTCACCGTGACCTTCGAGCTCGGCACCGATCTCGATCAGGCCCAGGTGCTGGTGCAGAACCGCGTCAGCATCGCCGAGCCGCGGCTGCCGGAGGAGGTGCGCCGCCTCGGTGTGGTGACGCAGAAGGCCTCGCCCGATCTCCTCATCGTCGTCCACATGTTCTCGCCCGATGGGGGCCGGGACGACCTCTACATCACCAATGCGGCACAACGGGTGCGAGATGAGCTGACCCGTCTCGAAGGCGTGGGCCAGGTCAACATCTTCGGCGCGCGGGACTATTCGATGCGCATCTGGCTCGACCCCGAGCGGATCGCGGCCCTCGAGATGACACCGGGCGAGATCCTGGCGGCGCTCCGCGCGCAGAACGCCCAGGTCGCCTCCGGCCTTCTCAACCAGCAGCCGACCCCCGAGGCCGCTGCTTTCGAGCTCTCGCTCCAGACCACCGGCCGCCTCACGGATGTGGCGGAGTTCGAGCGCGTGATCGTGAAGCGCGGCGAGGAGGGACGGATCGTCCGCCTCGGCGATGTGGCACGGGTCGAACTCGGCGCCGCGCAGTACACCACGCGCGCCTATCTCAACGAAAACTCGGCCGTGGCTCTGGTCATCAACCAGCGGCCCGGCACCAACGCACTCGAAACCGCGAACGAGGTGCAGGGCGTGATGGAGGCGCTGGCGGCGGACTTCCCCGAAGGCCTCTCCTACGACGTAATCTACAACCCGACCGAGTTCATCCAGGCCTCGATCGACGCGGTGGTGGCCACGATGATCGAAGCGGTGATGCTCGTGGTCGCCGTGGTGCTGCTCTTCCTCGGTACCTGGCGCGCGGCGGTGACGCCGATCCTCGCGATCCCCGTGTCGCTGGTCGGCACCTTCGCGGTCATGTCGGCGCTCGGCTACTCGATCAACAACCTCTCGCTCTTCGGACTGGTGCTGGCCGTGGGCATCGTGGTCGACGACGCCATCATCGTGGTGGAGGGCATCGAGAAGCACATCCGCGGCGGCCTCTCCCCCCGCGACGCCGCCAAGCGCACCATGCGCGAGGTTTCGGGCGCCCTCATCGCCACCTCGCTGGTGCTGGCGGCGGTGTTCATCCCCACCGCTGCGGTCGCCGGCATATCGGGCCAGTTCTACCGCCAGTTCGCGGTCACCATTACGGCCGCCACTGCGATCTCGCTCCTTGTCTCGCTCACGCTCTCGCCCGCACTCGCCGCCATGCTGCTGCGTCCGCACGGGGAGAAGAGGCCGGGGCTGATCATGCGGCCGGTGATGTGGGCGCTTGGCAAGTTCGACCGCGGCTTCGACCGGGCGTCGGACG
>JBCBHB010000413.1:0-3526 GCA_038526025.1 Pseudomonadota bacterium | reverse complement strand
TTGGCCAGGTCCTGCCGCACGCAGCCTTTCGGGCGCCGAACGCGCCGGAACCGTGCCGGGTGAACCCGATGGGTCGACAGTGGTTCCCGATACCGTGGATCGACGGTGCCTCGGAAGCGGAGATGAGCACCAGCTTCGCGGCAAGCCTTGAGAAGCTCTACCGCTTCCTCGACGCGGCGATGGCCGAGGAGGGGCTGAGCGCCGAGGCAACCGCGCTGGTCGGTTTCAGCCAGGGCACGATGATGAGCCTTTATGCCGGGCCGCGCCGGCCGGAGGGTGTGGCGGGTATCGTGGGCTTTTCGGGCCGGCTTGTGGGCGGGGAGACGCTGGCCGCCGAGGCGCAGGCCAAGCCGCCCGTGCTGCTGGTGCATGGGGACCGGGACGAGGTGCTGCCGGTCGCCTGCCTCGAGGAAGCGCGGGCAGGCCTGGCAGCCGCCGGTTTCGATGTGAGCGCCCATGTGAGCCCAGGCACGCCGCACGGTATTGCGCCTGACGGTCTCGGCCTCGCGCGCGGGTTCCTGGCGCGCTATCTGTCCGCCGCAGCGGCACCGACTGAGTAGTCCCGGTCAAAACGTCAAGGAATCGTCGCAGCTCCCTGCTACACCTTGGGCGGTGGACGCGCATATAGAGCCTTGAAAGCCTGCGCCCGCCATATATGGTGAACGCAGCGGGTTGCGAAAACCCTTCCATCGCCCCCGCGGCGTCGCAACAGTGACGGCGAGGCGAGCGATGACGGTGATACAGGCAGACGCGGACGCCCCAGCGCGGGCTCCCTCCGAGACAACACCCAGGATCTTGGCCGCACGGGGGCACCCGCACGCGGCCACAGAGACATTTGCAAACCAATTCGTGCGCCAGCCGGCGGTCCTGCGCGACCATCCGGCGCTGGTGCTGAACGCGGACTATCGGCCGCTTTCCTACTTCCCGCTGTCGCTCTGGCCCTGGCAGGAAGCGATCAAGGCGGTGTTCCTCGACCGGGTGGCCATCGTGGCCGAGTACGACTTCGAGGTCCGTTCGCCCTCGGTCGCCATCCGGCTGCCCTCGGTGGTGGTGCTGCGGGACTATGTGAAGCCCGCCCGCTACCCGGCCTTCACACGGTTCAACCTCTTTCTGCGGGACGAGTTCACCTGCCAGTACTGCGGCGCGCGGGGCGAGATGACCTTCGACCATGTGGTGCCCCGGTCTCGCGGCGGGCGGACGACGTGGCAGAACGTCGTGGCTGCTTGCTCGCGCTGCAACCTGAAGAAGGCCAACCACACGCTGCGGGAGGCAGGTATGCGGCTGGCCCGGCCGGCCTATCGGCCGGACGCGGCGGAGCTGCAGAACAAGGGCCGGAAGTTCCCGCCGAACTACCTCCACGAGTCGTGGATGGACTATCTCTACTGGGACGCCGAGCTGGACACCTGAGCCTGCTCGGACGCCGCCAGTCGTCCGCCTTGCGGGCCGTAGACTGTGAGAGCCGGGGGCCAGGGGCGGCCGCGATCCGCCGCTTCCAGGTCACGCGCCCAGTCGGGCATCGTGCCATACCAGTCCGGAAGGCCGAGCGCGTCGGCAACCTCCTGTGTGGGGACCGTGCCTTTCGGGCCGGCGACCACGGCGGTGCGGATGAAGGCGGCGGAGCAGGGCGTCTCACCTTTCCGGGTGATCTGCTCGAAGTAGAACCACTTCTCGTCCCGCGCCACGAGCCGTGTGACGATCTCGAACCGTTCGAAGAGCCGAATGCGCTTGCGGTACTGCGTGGCGGAGCTGCCGACGACGAGGCCCCAGCCGCGCTGGCGCAGGAGCCGGAACAACCCCAAGCGGGCGCCGAGGGCGAAGCGGCCGATATCGAAGAGCGTGAGGTGCCGCCCGTTGTTGAGCTCGAGGAACGGGTCCGCATCCCAAGGCCAGCAGCGCGTCCGCAGGACCATGGCTTCGCCGGGCGAGATGCCGGTGCGCGGACGGTGAACGACGAGGGCGAGCGCAGTGCGGAGATAGGGGTACATGGCGGCTCCGTTGATGCCTGCAGCGGCGATCGACAGCCGTCATGTGGTGCGCGCTGACCTAAACGTAAAGCGGTGTCGTGAGGTCAGGCCTCGCGATCGAACGGCATGCGCCACCACCAGACGCTCGCGGCCCAGAGGGCGGCGAGGCCCGCGGAGAGGAGGGCGTTCCAGCCGGCGAGGCTGAGACCCAGCATGGACCAGGCCACGTCGTCGCAGCGGACCACCGGTGCCTCGAGGATCTGCTCCAGCAAGGCATCGGCCGAAACATCGCTGCCGGGGGCCGGGGCGCTGCAGGTGCTCAGCCCCTCCCACCAGCGCCACTCGACACCGGCGTGGAAGATGGCGAGGCCGGCGGAGGCGGTCATCAACGCGGCCCCGGCAAGGGCAAGCCAGCGCCGCTGGCGCCACAGCACGGTCACGCCGAGAATGCCGACAAGCACCGCGAGGAGGTGCGGCCAGCGCTGCCAGAGGCACATGGGGCAGGGCGCGAGCCCGCCGACATACTGAAAGGCGAGCGCACCGAGGAGCAGGAGAGCGGAGCCAGCGGCTGCGAGCAGCATCCGCCCATAGACAGTCATCATAGCAAGTACCTTGCCGCCTCAAAGACGCTCGAGACCGGCGTGCCGTCCGCTGCGTCGGACATGCCGAGCCAGCCAGTGATGAGCGATGTAATGGTTGCCCCGGCAAAAAGCAGGGTAGCGATCCAAACGGTGCCGAGAATGCTGCCGCCGATCACCAGGAGCCCGTCCCGCTGCAGGAGGCCCATGGCCACGAGCACAACGGCAAAGCCGGGAACGGTGTTGGTGCCAGGCAGGGGCACGAGGATCGACGCGCTGAAGAGCAGAAGGGCGAGGCCTACGATCCGGTCCGCCGGCGGGCGGGAGAGCGCGCCGAGGCGCGGCCGGCTGAGCGCCTCGATCCGCTCGAGCCAGGGGCCGGCGCGGCGCGACAGCTCTGCAAGGCTGGAGACGGCAACGCTGCGTTCGCGCAGTTTCTCCGGCAGCCACGGCACGCGCCGCCCCGCCACGATCTGTGCGGACACGAAGACGAGGGGCAGCGCCACGATCTGCGGCACGCCGTAGAGGAAGGGGATGCAGCAGGGCAGCGCCAGGATCAGCAGGAAGAGGCCGAAGGCGCGCTCGTGCAACTGGTCGAGGATCCAGCCGAGGGTGACGCGCTCCCCCGCAGGCTCGCTGGCGAGGCGGGCGAGGCGCTCGGAAATCGTGATCTGCTCGGCCTCGACGTTCGTCATGCGTTCTTTCCCGCGCAGGGGCGACAGGGTTGCGCCCGGATGTCTGCGCAGCGCGCAAGACCCGTCGCGTATCAATCTCGATCTCGGCTGTAAACTGGCCATGCGCCGCAACGTCCACCGCCGTGGCGGACGGCATTGCACGCCTGCACGGTGTTGGTCTAACACGACGACGCGGTTCTGACTGTGTGCAGGGCCGGGCCCGGTTGGCGGAACTGGTAGACGCAGCGGACTCAAAATCCGCCGGCTTTACGGCCTTGTCGGTTCGAGTCCGACACCGGGCACCAAGCGC
>JBCBHB010000412.1:0-3529 GCA_038526025.1 Pseudomonadota bacterium | reverse complement strand
GATGAGCCGATCACCTTCGCGCTGCCGCTGCCCATCACCGGGGACCCGCGCCGGGTGAAGGACCGGGCGATGCAGGACCTCTCGGAGCACCCGCTTGCGGGTGGCGAGGTCGAGATGGTGCTGAAGGCGGAGGACGGCGCGGCGCAGCTGGGCGAGAGCGAGGTCTTCAACTTCACGCTGCCCGGCCGACGGTTCTCGAATCCCATGGCGCGGGCGCTGGTGGAACAGCGGCGGGACCTGGCGCTGGACTTCGCGACGGCGCCGCGGGTGCTCGACGTGCTGCAGGCCATCACGAAGCGGCCGGAGCCGATTTTCGGCGAGAAGCACGGGGCCTATCTGGGTGTGCGGACCGCCATCCGGCGCCTGGCCTTCGCGATCGGCGACGAGCGGGTGCCCGATGAGGCGGCCGATATCGCCGAGTTCCTGTGGCAGGCGGCGCTGGAGCTGGAAGGCGGCGACCTCAACTCCGCGCTGGAGCGGCTGCGCGCGGCACAGCAGGCGCTTGAGGATGCGCTGGAGAACGGGACGGAGGAGGACATCCGCCGCGCGATGGACGAGCTGCGCGCCGCGATGGACCAGTACCTCCGCGAGTTTGCCCGCCAGATGATGCAGGAGGGCATGCAGCAGGCCCAGCCCCGGCAGCAGGACGGCCAGACCCTCACCCAGCAGGACCTGAACGAGATGCTGGACGAGCTGCAGCGCCGGGCAGAGGGCGGGCTGCGGGACGAGGCGCGGGACATGCTCTCCGAGCTCAGCCGGATGCTGGAGAACCTGCAGATGGGCCAGTCCCAGCAGGGCCAGCAGCAGCAGGGCGGCCCGGGCCAGCAGGCGCTGCAGCAGCTTCAGGAGCTGATCCAGCGCCAGCGCGAGCTTTCGGACCAGACCTTCGGCGAGCAGCGGCGCCAGCAGCGCGAGGGCCAGCAGGGCGGCCAGCCGCAGGGCCAGCAGCCGGGGCAGCCCGGCCAGGGCGGCCAGCCCGGCCAGCAGGGTCAGGCCCAGGGCGGGCAGGACTCGCAGGGCCAGCAGGGCCAGGGCGGGCAGCAGGGCCAACAGGGACAGGGCAACAACGGTCAGCAGGGCCAGGGCCGCAACGGCCAGCTCGCGCAGGACCAGCGGGCGCTCCGGCAGATGCTGGACGAGCTGATGGGCAACATCCCCGGCGGCGAGGGCGCGGAGGCGATCCGCCGCGCGCTGGAAGGTGCTGGCAGCGCCATGGGCGAGGCGGAGGGCGACCTCAACCGCAACGCCCCGGGCGACGCGGTGGACGACCAGCTGCGGGCGCTCGACCAGCTCTCGGAAGGCGCGCAGGAGCTTGCCCAGCAGCTCGAGCAGCAGGGCCAGGGCCAGCAGAGCGCGCAGGGCAACGGCCGCGGCCGGGGCGACGGGGCCGAGGACGACCAGGCAGACCCGTTCGACCGGCCCTCCGGCCGCTTCGGCGCGATCGACGGGCGGGACACGGATGTGCCCGACCGGGCGCTGATGGACCGGGCGCGGGAGCTGCTCGACGAGCTGCGCCGCCGCGCGGGCGAGGCGACGCGGCCCGACTACGAGCTGGATTACCTGGACCGGCTGCTGGATCAGTACTGAGAGCAACCCCGGGTGCGCCGCCGGGCGCGCCCGCCTGCCCCGTCAGTCGTCCGTGTCAGTGGTCAGTCGTCCGTCATCACCGTGATGATCTCGTCGATCCGCTTCTCGAGCCCGACGAGACGTTCGTCGAGCGAGCGGCGCATGGCGTTGACCGTGGTCACGTAGTCGTCGATCGCGGCCCCGGTGCCGGGGACCTTCGCCTTGATCTCGTCGGCGAAGGCATACACGCCGGCGAGCATGCCAAAGGCCGCGATCACCAGGATCAGACCGGTGTAGAACCCGCCGCGTGACTTGCGCGTCTGCTCGGCCACCTGGCGGCGACGGGTGCGCTTCTGGTGCTTGCGCATGAGACCGGCGCGGGCCTTCTCGCCATCGGGTCCCGCGCGCTTCGCCTTCACTTGGGGGTCGAGCAGCTTCTCGCGCAGCGGGTCGACATAGTCATCGGAGCGGCGTTGCTCGACGGCGGGGCTGGGCGCCATCTTCTCGATGCCGGCGACGTCGCGTTCCCGCTGGAAGGCCTTCTCCGCCTCGGGATCCCCTGCGTCGCCACGGCTGCCGGGCACCTTCATCTCGTCCAGCATCCGCCGGATCTCGGCCATCTGGCCCGCGCGGGGGTCGCTGCCATCGGCAGGCGCATCGGCTTCCGCCGCCTCGAGCGCCGCCCGTGCCGCGACAGCGCCGCCAGCCGCGTCGATCACGCTGCCGGCGTCTTCTGTCTCGTCGGCGGCGGACTGCCGGAGCGCGTCGAACTCGGGCTCGCTGTCGTCGGTATCCTCGCCGCGACGGCGTCGAATGGCGCTTTCCTGATCCGCCCGCGGGATGGGGTCGGGCGCAAGGCTCGCCTGGCGCAGGCGGGCGAGGCGCTCGGCGAAGGGGTCGCTGCCACCGCCACCGCTGCCGCCGCCGTTCCCGCCGTCCATGTCGGGTTCTTCGTCCCCGAACTCCTGCTCGGCCTCCTCGTCCCGGCGCAGGTCGCGCCAGCGGCGCCGCCGGCGGGGTGCCGCACTGGGCAGCGTGGCAACCTGGGTGCCCTCCCCCTCGGCATCGCTCTCCACGCTCTCGCCTTCCGCGGGCGCCGGCGCGTCGTCGGCGGCCGGCTCCTCGTGCATGGCGGCGGCGGCATCGTCCGGCGGATGGTCCCCGGTCGATGGTGCCGCGAGTGCAGGCTGCTCTGCCGGCTCAGGCGCGGCTTCCGGTTCCGGCTCGGCCGCAATCGGCTTCGCAAACCAGATCTCGCCGCACTTCGCGCATTGCACCTTTCGGCCATCGGCGCCGATGGCGCTGGCAGGAACGCGGTACCGTGCCCCGCAAGACGGGCATTCGATCTCGCTCACCGGTGCCTCCCTTAACCGCTCAGGCGGCCTTGCTGTGCTTCAACGGCGTCTGATGATGCCCCGCGCAAACGCTCGGGCCCACCACGCCCCGGTGTCAAAGTCTAAGCACAGACGCCTGCGAGAGCACTACGCAATTGTTAATGCCGGTTGTCAAAGCCCTGCGAATATGGCCTTTCTGTCCTACCAGCGTGACGGGATGGCTTCTTGATCTCTCTCTCCCAGGTCAATTTCGGCTATGACGGGCGCGAGACGCTGCGAAACGTCGATGCCGAGATCGCACCGGGCTCGTTCCACTTCCTGACCGGACCATCCGGGGCGGGCAAAACCACCTTGCTCAAGCTCCTGTATCTGGAACTCCGCCCCAAATCGGGCCAGCTGGAGCTTTTTGGGGAGGATCCGGACACGTTGCGCGGGCCAGACAGGCTGATGCTGCGGCGGCGCATCGGAATCGTTTTCCAGGACTTCCGGCTGCTCGACCATCTGAGCGTGGCGGACAATGTGCGCCTGCCGCTGATGGTGCATGGCCGGGACCCTGCGCTGCATGCGGAGGATGTGGGCGAGCTTTTGCGGTGGGTCGGGCTGACGCACCGGGCCGAGGCGCGCCCGCG
>JBCBHB010000411.1:0-3534 GCA_038526025.1 Pseudomonadota bacterium | reverse complement strand
GGGTCTTCCCCAATTCCAAGCTGCAGGGCGTGGCGAACTGCCTGATCTTCTCGAATGTCGACGCCGCGTCAGGCGCGCGGAACATCCTGAAGCAGCTCGGCGGGGGGCTTGAGGTGGGGCCGATCCTGATGGGGATGGGCAACAAGGCCCATATCGTCAGCCCCTCGGTGACGGCGCGCGGGCTGCTGAACATCGCGGCCCTGGCCGGAACGCCCGTGGCGCATTACGCGTGACGGGAAACGGGTGAGGAGGCTGGGTAAGCGCGGGAGGGATCCTGTCCCCCGCGCGCTCAGGATAGTGGCGGCAGTGCGATGAGAACGCCGATCAGGCAGATCCCGACCGCCGCGGCCACGGGGATAAGCACGTGTAGGTTGTCGATCTGCATCAACATCTCCTTCGGTCGATGGAACGCTCCCGAAGAAAGCAACGCTCGCCTTGGTAGAACCACTCGCGTTTAACGGTACTTTGCTACATCGAAACGTCGCCGCCTACCAGTCCTCGCATGCTACGGAACACCGGATGCGTGCCATTAATGCATACGCAGAGGTTGCCTGGAGTCTCCGTCGCGTGGCTCTCGGCGGAAGATCGCGCTTCCTTTGAAGACTGAAGTTTGCAAGGGAAAGTAGATGCCGGGCCGCGAGAGCCGGGCGCTGAAAATTGCGACTGGGAGGACGAGATCATGGGCAGCTTCCGCGCCGAGTACGACGCCTCGATTGCCGATCCGGAAGGGTTTTGGATGGGCAAGGCGGCTGCGGTCGACTGGTCCAAAGCCCCGAGCAAGGCGCTGGATGATAGCGCCGCTCCTCTCTATCGCTGGTTTGCCGATGGCGCGTGCAACACCTGCTGGAACGCGGTGGACCGCCATGTGTCGGCAGGCCATGGAGACCGCACGGCGATCATCTATGATAGCCCCATCACGGGAGCGAAGGGGACGATCAGCTATGCCGAGCTCCAGCAGCGCGTGGCGCGGCTGGCCGGGGCGCTTGCGCGTGAGGGTGTGGAGAAGGGCGACCGGGTGATCGTCTACATGCCGATGGTGCCCGAGGCCGCCATCGCGATGCTGGCCTGTGCGCGGATCGGTGCCGTGCACTCGGTGGTGTTCGGCGGGTTTGCCGCGCATGAGCTTGCGGTGCGGATCGACGACGCGACGCCGAAGGCGATCCTCTCCGCCTCCTGCGGGATCGAGCCGGGGCGCGTGGTGCCCTACAAGCCGCTGCTGGACGCGGCCATCGAGCACGCGACCCACAAGCCGAATTTCTGCGTGGTGCTGCAGCGCGAGCAGGTCGCCGCCGAGATGCAGGCGGGGCGCGACCATGACTGGGAGGCGTTCCAGGAAGGGGCCCCGCTGGCGGATTGCGTGCCGGTGGGTGGAGCGGACCCGCTCTACATTCTCTACACCTCCGGCACCACCGGTCAGCCCAAGGGCGTCGTCCGCCCGAATGGCGGGCACATGGTGGCGCTGATCTGGACGATGGAGAACATCTACGACATCGGGCCGGGCGATGTGTGGTTCACCGCCTCGGATGTCGGCTGGGTCGTGGGGCACAGCTACATCGTCTATGCGCCGCTGCTGGTGGGGGCGACGACGATCCTGTTCGAGGGCAAGCCGGTCGGCACGCCGGATGCGGGCGTGCTCTGGCGCGTTATCTCCGAGCATGGGGCGAAGGGGTTCTTCACGGCGCCGACGGCCTTCCGGGCCGTGCGCCGCCAGGACCCCAATGGCGAGTTCATCGCCAAGACGCCCATGCCCACGCTGAAGAACCTATTCTTCGCCGGGGAGCGGGCCGATCCGCCGACGGTGGAATGGGCCGGCGAGAAGCTGGGTGTGCCGGTGATCGACCACTGGTGGCAGACCGAGACGGGTTACGCGATCGCCGCCAACCCGATGGGCCTCGAGCCGCAGCCCTTCAAGACCGGCTCGCCCACCCTGCCGATGCCGGGTTACGACCTGCAGATCCTGGACGAGGGCGGGCACCCCGTTGCGGCGGGCGAGCTGGGCGCGATCGCGCTGAAGCTGCCCCTGCCGCCGGGCACGCTGCCAACGCTCTGGGGCAACGATGCGCGCTTCAAGAAGAGCTATCTCGAGCACTTCCCCGGCTACTACGAAACCGGCGATGCGGGGTATGTGGACGAGGATGGCTACGTCTACATCATGGCCCGGACGGATGACGTGATTAACGTCGCCGGCCACCGCCTTTCCACCGGTGCGATGGAGGAGGTGCTTGCGCGGCACCCGGATGTGGCCGAGTGCGCGGTGATCGGGGCGGCGGACGAGCTGAAGGGGCAGGTGCCGGTAGGCTTCCTCTGCCTCAGCGCAGGCTGCTCGCGGGGGCATGACGAGGTTGTGGCCGAGTGCGTGAAGCTGGTGCGCGACGAGATCGGCCCCGTCGCCTTCTTCAAGAGCGCGGTGGTGGTGGAGCGCCTTCCGAAGACACGCTCGGGCAAGATCCTGCGCGGGATCATGGCGCGGATCGCCGACGGGCAGGAGTACAAGATGCCCGCGACGATCGACGACCCGGCGATCCTCGACGAGGTCGGAGAGGCGCTCGGCAGCCTCGGCTACGCGGGCGCTGCGCCGAAGTAGCCGTATTCCGGGCACAGTTCCGCCTTAGTTGATGCTTAACAAATGGTTAATGCGGCGCGTCATCGGGTGGGGGCCTGACCAGCGGCGTGCCGGCATTGAGTGACGAGATGAGTGAAGCGTTCGGTCAGGGTGACGACTGTGCAAGATGTGGATCAGGATGGGTCAGGGCCGGTTGGGCCCGACGGCGAAGGCATTGTGAAGGTCCTCGCAGGCATGCATGCCCTCGTGGCCGAGGACAACGTCGCCAACCAGCTTGTGGTTCAGGAGATGCTGCGCTTCCTCGGGGCAACGTGCGTTGTGGCGAACGACGGTGTGGCTGCGCTCAACCGGCTCGAGCAGGAGCGGTTCGACATTCTCTTCGTCGATATCGAGATGCCGCGCCTTTCGGGGCTCGACCTGATTTCCCGGCTGCGGGGCGGCTTGGATACGCTCCCCGAGACCACCATCATCGCACTCACGGCTTATGTTCTGCCGGAGCACCGCCGCGCGATCGACCATGCCGGCGCGGATGGTGTGATCCCGAAGCCGCTGCTGTCGATCGAAGCGTTCGGAGAGGCGGTTGCCGGCATTCTGGAACGGCGGCAGCCGAAGGGCCCGGACACGGCACCGGCTGCATCGCTGCCTGAGGAACGGCGCGAGGAGGAGTTCGATCCGGGCGTCCTCAACCGCCTGATCGAGCTTTGCGGCGCGGAGGGCGTGTCGCGCATCGTCACCACCGCCGAGGCGGATATCGATACCGCCATCGGTGCCCTCATCGAAGCTCTCGCGCTTGGCGACCCGCGGGCGGCCAAGTTCCAGGGGCACAGCCTTGCCGGCATGGCGGGCGCTGTGGGTGCAAGGGGTCTCGAGCGCGAGGCGCGGGCGATCGACCAGGACCCGGAGGCGGCGCTGCGCCGTCGGAGCTCTATCGTCAGCAACCTGCGCGACGTGCTGCTTCTCATGTCGCGCAG
>JBCBHB010000410.1:0-3540 GCA_038526025.1 Pseudomonadota bacterium | reverse complement strand
GGATCATGAAGGGTGCTGCAAGCCAGACATGCGTCATCGACCGGTCCGTGAGCGAGCCGAGCAGCCAGAACACGATCTCGAGCGCTGCGAAGGGGTTTGGTGAGAGGTTGAGGGCGAGGGATGTGAGCGCGCCGGCGAAGGCGGTCACAGCAATACCGGCGAGGATCAGCGTCAGCGTCCCGGCCTCCCGCCCCGCCAGTGCGAGGACGAGAAGCACGGCGACCACCGCGCCGGCGAGCCCCATGAGCGGGAGCGCAAGGGGGAATGCAGCCGAGAGGCCTGTGTAGACGGCGATGACCGCGCCGAGGGCGGCGGTGGCGGAGACGCCGATCAGCCCCGGCTCGGCCAGCGGGTTGCGGAGATAGCCCTGCAGTGCCGCGCCGGAGAGGCCGAGGCTCGCCCCGATCATCAGCGCCAGGATCGCGCGCGGCAGGCGGATCTCCTGCATGATCAGCACCGCCGCTTCGCCCCCGCCGGCGAAAAGCCCGCGGAGACCGTCGACGAGCCCAAGCGCTGCCGGTCCGACGAGGAGCGAGGTCGCAAACAGCGTCGCGACGAGCCCTGCGAGACCGGCGATGAGGAGGGGGTAGGGCATTCACTCGGCCGCGAGCACGGCGTCGCGCGCCGCGACCAGGCGGCGGACGGCAGCAAGGATGAAGGGCGTGCCGCAAACCCAGTCCCGGTCGGAGACGGGGGCCGTGCCCGCCTGATTCCTCAGTGCCGCTATGGCCGGGTGGTCGAAGACTTCCTGTGCCCGCGCCGGGGTGTCGTAAGTGCGGCCGGTGACGATCAGGTCGGGCGATTGCAGGATCAGTTCTTCGAGCGGCATCCGTCCCCCGCCCTCATATCCCGCCTCGATCGCTATGTTGGCGAGGCCGGCGGCCTCCAGCACCGATGCAGCCAGCGTCCCGCGTCCCAGGGTGTAGCCGCCTGAGTAATAGAGGGCTGCGCGGGGCCGCTCGGCGGCGTTAGCTCGCGCGGCTTCAAGGTCCGCATCGAAGCGGATGATGAGGTCGGCCGCAGCTTCTTCGCGCCCGAGCACGCGGCCCATCTGGGCAATGCGCTGCCGCACGGCCTCGAGGCTGTTCGCGGGTTCGAACACGGCAACCGGTATGCCGAGGCGCTGGAGCATCGACACCGTCGCCCGTGTCGTAGAGCTGCCGGCGATCACGAGGTCCGGGTCGAGGAGGAAGATCTCCTCGGCCAGCCCATGGTTGACGTCGTAGCCCTGCGCCTCCGCCGCCATGGCCGAGGAGGCCGGGTCGCGTGCGAGATAGCTGACCGAGACGAGCTGGCCCGGGGAGGCGATCAGCATGGCGAGCTGATCGGTGCAGAGGTTCATCGACACGACCCGTGCCGGGGGCTGGGCCGTCGCCATGGCCGCAGTGCCGAGGAGCATCGTCACCGCGACGCCGCGGAGGAGGTGTCCGAGCATGCGCGCGCTCCTAGAAGCTGAGCCTCAGGCCGGCGAAGCCCGCGACCCCCTGCGTCTCGAAGTTCAGCACCTCCTGATAGTCCGAATTCGTCGCGTTCTCGACCCGCGCGAAGACGGCGAGATTGTCGGTGACGTCGTAGCTGCCCTGGAGGCTCACCAACACGAAGCTGTCGAGGGTGATCAGGGGTGCCGGGAAGGTGCCCGCCCCGAAATCGAGATCCCGCTGATCGCCCGAATAGGTCACGCCGAGGCCGACGGTCGCCCGGTCAGCGGCGAAACGGTAGATCGCGTCGAAGCCAGCGGCGTGGCGCGGCCGGCGCACCTCCTGCAAGTCGGTCGAGCCCTCCTTGGAGAGCGTGTAGGTGTAGCTCGCGATCAGGGTCAGCGGGTCGATCGGGTTGGCGGTCATCTGCAGCTCGACGCCCTGCCGCGGGCTTTCCCCAAAGGCGTTGACCGAGGTCGGGAGGCCCGCATCGACGTCGAAGCCTGGCACGATCTCGTCGGTCACGCGGCCCCGGAAGTAGGTCGCGTCGAAGACGAGCCGACCGTCGAGGAGCGTCTGCTCAACGCCGATATCCCACTGGAAGGTCCGCTCCGGCACGAGGTCGGGGTTGCCGATGAACTGGCCGGGGGAGAAGCCGAATTGCTCGAAGAAGGTCGGGTTGACTACACCGCGCCCGACCGAGCCGTGAAAGCGCGTGGCGGTCGGGCCGTAGGTGTAGGAGGCGCCGATGGAGTAGGTGAAGGCGTCCTCGAAGGCGTCGTTGAAATCCTGGCGGAGCCCCACCTGCAGATCGGCGCCTGCGAAGGGGCTCACCCGGTATTCGCCGACAAGGCCCACGAGTGTCCGTGTCTGGTCGCCTGTCGATGCCTCGTTGACCTCCTCCTCGATCTCGACCGCGGCTGTGACGAGGTTCGAGACGGGACCGAAATCGAACGAATAGCTCGATTGCGCGACGCCCTTGAACCGCCGGCCCTCGCTGGAGAACGCTGTCTCTCCGTCCTCGAGCGTGTCGGAGCGGCTCTCCGAATACTCGAAGCGCAACTCGTGGACGAGAGCATCGTCGAGCATCTCGTACTGGCCGAAGACGCCGATGGCGAGATCGCGCGCGTCATTGACGCTGTCACTGTCGACGACCAGACCGCTGGTCTCATCGGCGGGGAACGGGAAGAGCTGAGCATCAAAGTCGGATTCGCGGTCCGCGAAGAACACCGAACCACCGAGACGGATGTCGTCGGTCACGTCCCAGTTCGCGCGGCCGAAGAGGGAGAGGTTGCGGTCACCGTCCATCTCCCCCTCACGATCGCTAGAGCCGGTGGCGACATTGAAGCCGTCCGTGCGCCGGAGGGCCGCGGTGAGCGCGCCGTCCCAGTCCTCACCGCCGCCTGAGACCGTGCCGCGGGCCAGTACCGTACCGTCGGAGCCGCCTTCGACCGCGCCGTCCCAGCGCATCTCCCCGCGCATGCCGCGCCGGGTGATGATCGAGATGACGCCGGCCGCGGCGTTCGAGCCGTAAAGGGCGGATTGCGGGCCGCGAATGACCTCGATCCGTTCGATCCCGGCCACTTGCAGGCCGCCGAAGTCGAACTCGCCGCTGGAGACCGAGGAGACCTCGAGACCGTCGATCAGCACCAGCACTTGGTTCGCCTCGGCACCCCTGAGGCGCACCTGCGTGAAGCCGCCGAAGCTGCCTGTGCGGCTGACTGCGACGCCTGGGACGCGGCGCAGCGCGTCGGCCACGTAGCGCACGCCCTGCGCCTCGAGCTGTTCGCCGGTGACGACGGTGAAGGCCCGGCCCGTCTCGTCGACTGGGACCGGCGTGCGCCCGCCGGTCACCAGAATCTCGTCCAACACCATCGCCTCTTGAGCCGACGCCGTGCCCGCGCCAACCACAGCCGCAAACGCTGCGGCTCGATGCAAAACATGCATGCCTTCATCCCTCTCACGCGGCCGGACCCAGCCGACCGATGCGGTTGCCCCTGACCGTCGGGACGCGAGGACACACCGGCCCCGCACCATGACGGTCGCATCGAACTCACCGCTGCGGAGGAACCGCTCCGACGGCGCGCCCCGCGCCACGGAAGGGTGAAGGCCTTGGCAGGTC
>JBCBHB010000409.1:0-3541 GCA_038526025.1 Pseudomonadota bacterium | reverse complement strand
GGGAGCGCCCCGCAATCGGTTTGCGCCCGCGCCCACCCACGTCAGGTTGCTGCAGCCTTCGTAAAGATGGTGTGACTTAAGGGCAGGTCGCCACCTCGGATGCGGCCCCGCCTGCACGTTTTCTTAGCGGATCTGGGGCAACGCTGACGTGGAAGGGCGCGGGCGCATGGATGGCTGCGAATGCGGGGCGCTCCCTCTGAAGCGCCGCCAACGCGTTCTTCGCCTCACTCCACCGTGGCGGATGGCGGAGGCGGTGCTGGCACGCTTGGCGCGACTGCCTGTGCGCCTGGCAGCAAGGCACGGCGCGCGGCGCAGTAACGGCGGATCACGTTGAACATCTGAACATCAGCGCCGTCCCAGGCCATCGTGCAGGCGAGTGTCATGCCGGAATGGGCGGCCGAGATCCCCGCCGCCAGGCGTGCGGCGCGTGTACGGTCCGCGTCGGCGGCGCCCAGAACGCTCGCGTTGAAGCGGCCCACATCCACCGGGTTCGGCGGGACCGCGCAGCCGGCCAGCAGTGCAGCGAGCGTCAGGGGAGCAAGTGGGCGAAACATCGGCAGGGCCTCCTCGGGCAATGCGTTCGCCCGCGACCCTGCGCCGTGTCGGCCCCCTGTTGCGCGATTTCGCGCTGGAGCGTGCGGCGCTACTCCGCCGCCGCTGCCCGTTGCATAAGGCCGAGCCGTGCTCGGGCACTCTCGTATTCCCGGGTGAGCCTGCCCACGATCTCGGCGGCGCCCTCAACGGTCTTGACCGCGCCAACGCCCTGGCCCGCGCCCCAGATCTCCTTCCAGCTCTTCGGCTTGGAGGAGCCGTCCGCGAAGTTCATTTTCGAAGGGTCGCTCTCCGGCAGGTCGTCCGGGTCCATGCCTGCGTTGCGGATCGAGCCCTTGAGGTAGTTGCCATGCACGCCGGTGAAGAGCGAGGAGTAGACGATGTCGTCCGACATCGCGTCGACGATCATTTGCTTGTAGGCCGGGTCCGCATTCGCCTCGTGGCTCGCGATGAAGGCCGAGCCGATATAGGCGAAATCCGCGCCCATGGCCTGGGCGGCAAGCACCGCATCACCTGTCGCGATACTGCCCGAAAGAAGCAGCGGCCCTTCGAACCAGGCGCGGATCTCCTGCACCAGCGCGAAGGGCGAGGTGGTGCCTGCATGTCCGCCGGCGCCCGCCGCCACGGCGATCAACCCGTCCGCACCCTTCTCGATGGCCTTGCGCGCGAACCGGTCGTTGATCACGTCGTGGAGCGTGATGCCGCCACAGGCATGGGCCGCCTCGTTCACCTCGACGCGCGCGCCGAGCGACGTGATCCACACCGGCACCTTCCATTTGTGGCAGATCTCGATGTCGCGCTCGAGCCGGCCGTTCGACCGGTGCACGATCTGGTTCACCGCGTAGGGCGCGGCCGGGCTGTCCGGGTTGGCCTGGTTATGCGCGTCCAGCGCTTCGGTGATCTCCTTCAGCCAGGCTTCCAGCATGATCGGATCGCCCGGTTTCTCCCGCGCATTGAGGGCCGGAAAGCTGCCGACGATGCCGGCCTTGCACTGCGCGATCACCAGCGCCGGGTTGGAGACGATGAAGAGGGGCGCGCCGATCACGGGCAGCGAGAGGCGGCTGAGGGCGGCGGGCAGGCGGGTCGCGTCGGTCATGACAGCCTCATGCTCGCGGCGGCCGCTTAACCTGGCGCGCCGGTATTTCCGTTAACGTCAACTTTGTCCGTCAAAGGCGGGCTGGCCGCAAGTCCTGCCGCAGCGACACCCCCGTCCGCCAGATGCACGCCGTCGAGCAGGAGAGAGGCGATGGTCACCGTCTGCCCCGCGACCAGCACGGTGAGACGCGCGAGCGGTTCGGCAAGCGCCGTTGCGAAGGCAGGGGAAAGCCCGGCGTCGCGCGCCGCCAGGCGCGCTTCGGCAGCGCCAAGTGTGCCCTGCCGCCAGACCGTGGCGGCGCCGCGGCCGGTCGAGAGGCCGGTCATGCTTCCGAACACGCTGTCGAACACGCAGCGGATCGTGGCGATCTCCTCGGCGCCGCCGGCATCCGGCAGCGCGCGCAGCGGCAGGCCGAGGGCCGCGAGCGACGCGGAAAGGGCCGCTTCGAGCCCCTCTTCCTCGATGTCCTCGGCAAGCCGGGCGCGGAGGGGGAGGCGTGGCGGAGCGCTTGCCTGCCGTGCGAGGGCAACGCCGAGCGTGGCCATCCCAGCCGCCGTGGCGAGCGCGGCATGGGCGTCCGGATAGACGGCAATCTGCGCCTCGTTCGCCAGCGCCTGCATGTCCGCCGGCAGGAGCGTGGCGTGCAGCATGGGCGGGGCGGCCGCTCCAAGATCCCAGGCCGCTTCGGCCGCCTCTGCCAGCGCTTCCAGGAGCGCGGGCGCTCCGTCATGCCCCGGCGCTGGCCAGACGCCCAGGATCAGGTCGATCCCATCGGCGGTGAGGGTCTTCGCCAGAGCGCTGCCAAGGCTGCCCGCATCGGTCAGCGGCAAGGCACGGAGATCGAGGCCGGCCGAGCTTGCGGCAGGGCCAAGCATTCGGGCCGTCGGTTCCAGCGCCTCGGGGGGCGTGACGAGGCCGAGGCGGCGCCCCTTGGGCAGGCGCCGGGCGCGGCAGGCGAGGATCAGATCCAGCGCCGCGGCGAAGCCTCGCGCCTCGACCGCGCCGCACTGGGCAAAGATGGCGCCGAGCGGATCGGGCACCGCCGGCTCCGCTGCTGCTGGCGCGGCCTGGCGCAGCCGCATGGCCGGTTCCGCGACCTGATCGGCGCGCACAACGATCACCGGCCGCCCGGCCCGGCGCGCCCGTTCGAGCAGCGCGGCGAGGGCGGCGCCGCTGCCAGGGGCGGCGGGGCAGGCCTCGGGCACGATGAGGATCGGCAGCCCGGCGGCGCCACTCTCGCCCAGCAGGAGCTCGAGCCCCTCGGCCAGGCCGAGATCCGCCGCCCCCCCGATCCCTAGCAGGCTGCGTGGTGCCATGCCCCGCTGCGCGGCAGCGGCGGCCAGATGAGTGGCAAAGGCAGGGCCGCCCAGCAGGGCGGCGAAGGCGCCGCCGGTGCCGTCTCTCAGCGGGAGGGCCGGGAGCGCCGCAGCCGCCGGCCCGACGGCCAGCCTTGCGGGTGCGTGGACCAGCCCGGCCGCGCTCGAACCAAGGATCGCGAGCCCGGTTTCCTCGGCAATATCAGCCAGCTCACGGCGAAGCGCCAAGCCGCCATCCGCCGCGGGATCGGCAGCGGGCAGGACCATGGCTGCGCGGGTGCCGCCTGCCGCCAAGGCCCTCAGGGCCTCGCACAGCCCCGGATCATCGGTGCCGATGAGCGCAAGGTCCGCCGCCCCTGCCTCTGCCACGCTCGTGGCCGCCGGGAGACCTTGGAGCCGCGCGACGCCTTCGCCCGCGGCGACGGGGGTGAGCTTGCCCTGAAAGCCTGCCTGCCGAAGAGAAGCGAGCGCGGCGCCAGCGGGCGTCAGCCCCGTATCGTCCGCACCGATCACGGTGATCGCCCGTGGCCCGAAGAGCGTTTCCAGCCGCAGGGGAAGGCGCGCGCGGGGTGCTGTT
>JBCBHB010000408.1:0-3572 GCA_038526025.1 Pseudomonadota bacterium | reverse complement strand
GCGGCGCTGAAGGTCTTCTCGCGCGCGGGCTACGAGGGCGCCACGGTGGATGCGCTGGCCGAGGCTGCCGGCATGTCGAAGCCGAACCTGCTTTACTATTTTTCCTCGAAAGACGCGCTCTACCGCGCCGCGCTCGACAGCCTGATGGTGGACTGGCTCGAGCCGCTTGGCGCCATCGACCCGGAAGGGGACCCGCTGCAGGAAATCGGCGGGTATGTCGCGCGCAAGCTCGAGATGACGGCAGCAAGCCCCGAGGCGTCGCGCGTGTTCGCGACGGAGATCATTCGCGGGGCACCGGTGCTGGGGGAGATGCTTGCCGGCCCGCTCAGGGCGCTGGTGGAAGAGAAGTCCGCCGTGATCTCGGGCTGGGCGGCGGAGGGACGGATCGCCTGCGAGGCGCCGCAGCACCTGATCTTCGCGATCTGGGCGACCACGCAGCACTACGCGGATTTCGACGCGCAGGTGCAGGCCATACTCGGACCGGATGGGGCGGCACAGCGGTATGACGACGCGGGCCGGATGCTGGCCGGTCTCTTCCTCCGCGGTCTGACGCCTCAGTCGGCAGGCGTTTCCTGAGCGCGGCTAGCGGTCATGCTCGGCCAGCAGGATGGCGAGCGCCGCGACCGTGGCGAGCACGCCCAGCCACACGGGGAGCGCCACCCACAGACCCGTTAGAATTCCTTCCCAGATAATGACGAAGACGGGCACAAGATAACCGTAGGCCATCACCTTGCCGGATGGCAGGCGGGCGGCGGCAAAGCGTGTCAGGATGAAGGTGAACGCCGTCGCGGCGAGCCCCAGATACAGAACCGCCGCGATCGCGATAAGGGGCAGCCCGGCCCAGTCCGTGACCGCGACGCCCTGCCCGCCCCAGAGAAGCGTCACGCAAAGCCCCGCCACGAGGGACCCGAGCGCAAAGACGACCGCCGGCTCGCCGCGCGAGAGCTTCTTGGTGAGCGGCGTGTACGCGGCGTGCAGAAAGCAGCCCAGAACGAAGAGCCACTCGCCGAGACCGAGATCGAAGGCAAGGATCGCGGAGACATCGCCGCGAAACACGACCCAGAGCGCACCGAGCGCCCCCAGCGCCAGTGCCCCCAGCATGGTCCTGCTGGCTCGCTGGCGCAGCAGTATCCAGCCGAAGCCCGCGGACATGGTTGGCGTGAGCGTGAAGATGGCAGCGACCGAGACCGGATCTGTCAGCGACAGCGCCTCGAACATCAGCACGAAATAGGCCGCGAAGAGCCCGCCGATCACGCCGTAGCGCCAGAGGCCCGCGAGGTGCGCGAACCGCAATACGGGCACAGCAAGCACGCCGATGACGAGACAGGCGACCAGGAAGCGCGCCGCCGTCATGGCTTCGGGTGACAGGTACGGCACCGCCCGCTTTCCGAGCGTGAAGCTCACCGAGATGGTCAGCGCGAAGGCCAGCATCGCCGCATGACCCCAGAGCGCCGCCCGCCGCGCTGCATCCTGCGGCTCCGCCATCCTGTCCTCCGCCGTGAGAGAACCGCGATAGAGGCCGAACTGGGCCGAGCGCGCAAGCGCGCCTCTTGCGGCCGGCCGGCGTCCGCGCGAAGCAGGGGTGGCAGGCGCAACAGTCGGGTCGGCGGCGATGGCTGATATCGAGATCAAGGTTTGCTGCATCGCAGACGCTTCAGAAGCCCGGCTCGCCGCTGCCGCCGGGGCTGAGGGCGCGATGGAGGCGCTGGCATGAGCACGACCGTACACGTCTTCGGCTCGATCAATATCGACTACGTGCATCGCGTGCACCGCGCGCCCGCGGCAGGCGAGACCATCTCGGACATCGACCGCGCCGTCTATCTGGGCGGCAAGGGTGCCAACCAGGCGCTCGCCGCGGCACGCGCCGGCGCCACCGTCCGCCTCGCCGGGGCGATCGGCACCGAGGGCATCTGGGCGCGCGATCGTCTGGCAGCGGCGGGCATCGATGTCAGCGGCGTCGCAACGCTCGACACCGCCACAGGGCATGCCGTGATCCTGGTCGAGCCCGATGGCGAAAACCGCATCGTCATCCATGGCGGCGCCAACCGGGCGATCCCCAAGAGCGTGCTGGAGGCCGCCCTCGAGGCCACGCGCCCCGGAGACTGGTGGGTGACGCAGAACGAAACGGGGCGGGTTGCGGAGAGCATGGCCGCCGCGCGCGGGCGCGGTCTGCGCACGGTCTATGCCGCAGCGCCTTTCGTGGCGGGGGACGCCACGGCGGTGCTGCCCCATACGGATGTCCTTGCCCTGAATGAGGGAGAGGCGGCCGCGCTTTCCGCCCATCTCGAAGGGGCGCTCCCCGTGTCGGCCGTTCTCGTCACCCGCGGCAGCGCGGGCGCGGTATGGCGCGAGCGCGACGCGTCCGGCGTCTGGGCCGAGACCGCCATTCCCGCCTTTCCCGTCACCCCAGTCGACACCACCGGGGCGGGGGACTGCTTCCTCGGCTACGCGGTGGCCGGGCTCGCCGCCGGCGCCTCTCCAGGCGAGGCGCTCCGCCGTGCCGCGGCGGCCGCCGCCGTTGCCGTCACGCGCCCGGGCGCGGGCGATGCAGTCCCGTCGGGCGCGGAGGTCGATGTCTTCCTCGCGGAGGCCGGCGCATGAGCGAGGCAAGAACGCCCACACCCGTCATCATCGACACCGACCCCGGGATCGACGATGCCATGGCCATCCTCGCCGCCCTCGCGGACCCGGCGCTGGAGGTGCTCGGGCTCACGACCGTTTTCGGCAACGTCTCCGAGCCGCGCGCCACCCGCAATGCCCTGCAGCTCCTGGCCCTGGCCGAACGGCCGCTGCCCGTTGCCGCCGGCGCCGGCCACCCGCTGCGCCGCACGCCCGCCCCGCACGCCGACTTCGTGCATGGCGTGGAGGGCTTTGGCGATGTCGCGCTCCCAGCCCCCTCCCGCGCGCCGGATACCCGCCCGGCGGCACCGTTTCTCGCGGAGGAAGCCCGGGCGGCCCGGGCCGGCGGACGGCCCCTTACGATCGTCGCCCTCGGCCCGCTCACCAACCTCGCCGATGCGCTGACGGCCCATCCGGGGATCGCGGCGGATGTTGAGCGTGTGGTGGTGATGGGCGGCGCCGTGCGCCATCCGGGCAACGTGAACGCCCATGCCGAGGCGAATTTCTGGCACGACCCAGATGCAGCGGCCATCGTGCTCGCGGGGTCCTGGCCGGTCACGCTGATCGGCCTCGACGTCACCGAATGCGCCCGGGTCTATCCGGACGATCTGGCCGCCCTGCCCCCTGGGCGCTGCACCGCCTTCATCGCGGAAGCGGCAGCGCATTACGCGGGCTTCCATCTCGAGACCCGCGGCTTTCACGGATGCTACCTCCACGACCCGACCGCCACCGCCGCGGCTGCCGAGCCCGGCTGTGTGGAAACCCGCCGCCTGACGCTGTCCGTCACGCGCGACGGGGATACCGAAGGCGCGGTCGCGGAGACGGCGGCAGGAAGCGTGGTCGATGTCGCGATCGCGACGAACGCGCCCGCCATCCGCCGACACCTTCTGGGCAGTCTCGCCAATGGTCGCCTGCCCTGAGATCCGCCGCCGCTCAGGCGTCAGGGGGGCGCG
>JBCBHB010000407.1:0-3573 GCA_038526025.1 Pseudomonadota bacterium | reverse complement strand
GGCAACTTCGGGTGCCACGCGCTCGGCATTCGCCTCGGCCGCACCCGTGATGCCGGTGATCGAGACGTAGTAGACGAAGCCGCCGGTATTGGCGACGACGGCGGGCAGGCGTCGGTCGTCGGTCGTGGGCGTGGCGAGGCGGATGAACTCGATCCCGGCCGCGCGGGCGGGCAGGCAGAGCTCATCGTCCTCCTCGGGCGGCAGGTCGACGACGATCAGCCCGTCGATCCCGGCCTCCTTCGCGTCCACGAGGAAGCGCTCGACGCCCCGGTTGTAGATGGGGTTGTAGTAGCCCATCAGCACGATGGGCGTGGTCTGGTTCCCGGCGCGGAAGGCGCGGACGGTCTCGAGCGTTCCCTCGAGCGTCATGCCGCCCGCAAGCGCGCGCTGGCCGGCGGCCTGGATCGTAGGACCGTCCGCCATGGGATCGGTGAAGGGGAGGCCGAGTTCGATGATGTCGACGCCCGCCTCGGGCAGGCCCTTCATGATCTCGAGCGCCGTCTCCGCATCCGGGTCGCCCGCCATGATGTAGCTGACGAAGGCGGCACGTCCCTCGGCCTTCAGGCTCTTGAAGGTGTTGTCGATCCGGCTCACCGCATCCCTCCCGTTGGTGTGGTGATCAGAAGCCTTGCAGGAGGTCCCGGGTCAAGCCCGGGACGCCTGTGGCGTGTATCGCGCGATGCGCGCCGCTCGGTGGGATGTGTCCCGGGCCGCGACCCGGGACGTCCTGCACGGTGCAGGGTCAGTCGTCCTTGCGGAAGTACTTCTTGTCGCGGGGCTTGCCGTCCCAGCCGGTCTTGCGGGGCGGGCGGTCGTCGCGATCGTTCCGGTCATTCCGGTCGTTCCAGCCGCCGCGATGGCCACCGCGGTCGTCCCGGTCGCCGCCGCGATCATGGCCGCGGAAGCCGCCCCGGTCGCCGCCGCGGTCTCCCCCGCGATCGCCGCCGCGGTCGTTGTTCCAGCCGCCGCGATGGCCGCCCCGGTCGCCACCGCGGTCGTCCCCGCGATGCTCCCACTTGTTGAGGAGGCGCAGGTCGAAACGCTCCCGGCCCACCTGGCCCTCGTGGCACCAAACCACGGCCACTGCGCCTTCTTCCACCGCTTCCACGCACATCCGCATGGAGCCCGACTTCAGGACCACCAGGTCCCCGATCTCATATTCACTTGCCATTTCTAGCCCTTACCCGGGCGGTCCTTTCCAGTAAGCCCGGGCCTGGTCTCCTCCAGGCGGGGCCGTCAGATCTCGGTGCCGAGCGCCTCGGCAACCGTGAAGATGTCCTTATCGCCGCGCCCGCACATGTTCATGACCAGGAGATGGTCCGATGGCAGGGTGGGCGCGAGCCTCGCCACATGGGCGAGCGCGTGGGACGGTTCAAGTGCGGGGATGATCCCTTCCGTGCGGCAGAGCATCTGGAAGGCTTCCAGCGCCTCGTCGTCGGTGGCGTGCACATACTCCACCCGGCCCATCTCGTGCAACCAGGCATGTTCGGGGCCGATGCCGGGGTAATCGAGGCCTGCCGAGATCGAGTGCCCCTCGATGATCTGCCCGTCCTCGTCCTGCAGAAGATAGGTGCGGTTCCCATGCAGCACGCCGGGCCGCCCGCCATTGAGGGACGCCGCATGCTCCAGCCGGTCGTCCACGCCATGCCCGCCGGCCTCCACGCCGATGATGCGCACCTCGCGGTCGTCGAGGAACGGGTGGAAGAGCCCCATGGCGTTGGAGCCGCCGCCGATACAGGCGACCAGACTGTCCGGCAGCCGGCCCTCGGCTTCCATGATCTGGGCCTTGGTCTCCTTGCCGATGATCGACTGGAAGTCGCGCACCATGGCCGGGTAGGGGTGGGGGCCCGCCACCGTGCCGATGCAGTAGAACGTGTTCTCCACGTTCGTGACCCAGTCCCGAAGCGCTTCGTTCATCGCGTCCTTCAGCGTCGCGCGGCCCGAGGTGACCGGCACGACCTTTGCGCCGAGGAGGCGCATTCGGAACACGTTCGGCCGCTGGCGTTCGACATCGGTCGCGCCCATGAACACGATGCATTCGAGGCCGAACTTCGCGCATACCGTCGCCGTGGCCACGCCGTGCTGGCCCGCCCCCGTCTCCGCGATGATGCGCTTCTTGCCCATGCGCCGCGCGAGAAGGATCTGGCCGAGCACGTTGTTGATCTTGTGTGCGCCGGTGTGGTTCAGTTCGTCGCGCTTCAGGTAGATCTTGGCGCCGCCAAGCTCCTCGGTCAGCCGTGGGGCGAAGTAGAGCGGGCTTGGCCGGCCCACATAGTGCTTCCAGAGATCGTCCATCTCGGCCCAGAAGGCGGGGTCGTCCTTCGCCTTCGTGTACTCCGCCTCGAGGTCGAGGATGAGGGGCATCAGCGTCTCGCTGACGAAGCGGCCGCCGAAGAGACCGAAGCGGCCCTTCTCGTCCGGCCCGGTGCGGAAGCTGTTTGGCGCGGTCTCGTTCATTGGTCGTTCTCCCGAATCTGAGACCCTGATTACGGGTAGGGCGGGTCGTTGTCGATAAAGGCCGGCTTGGCCGAGTGGTCGCAGGGGGGCCACCGTGGCAACCGCCGCGGGGCCACCGGCAGCGATGGTCAAGAGAGCGCACAGAGCGGATTGACCACTTTTGGCCTTGCCCGAGGGTCGATAGCGGCCGGGCGACCCATCTGGTCGCAAACCGCCGCTTGCCGTGTGCATGCAGCTCATAAAAGACTGCGCATCGCCCGTGGGTGTGGACGCTCGCGGGCCCGATACCGCCGGTGTGTGGAACCAGGGAACCCCTGGGGGGAGAGTGAACATGCGCGCAGCCGTCTGCCGTGACCTCGGCAAACCCTTCGCCTTGGAGGCCATCAACGACGCCCTGGCCGCCACCACACCCTGCGAGGGTATCAGCAGCACCGCGATGATCGGAGACGCGTCATGAAGCTGGCGGATTGCGAGGTCTTCGTCGTCGGCACCCCGCCGCCCACGAAGGGCGGGCGCTACTTCATCTTCGTGAAGCTCGTCACCGCCTGCGGGATCATCGGCTATGGCGAGGTCTACGCCGCCACCTTCGGCCCCCATGTGGTGGCCGATATGGTGCGGGATGTCTTCGAGCGGCATTTCGAGGGGGCGGACCCGCACCGGATCGAGCATCTCTGGCGGCGTACCTACGGCCAGGGCTACACGCTGCGCCCGGATGCCTCGCTCGTCGGCGTTCTCTCGGGGCTCGAGATCGCGTGCTGGGACATAGTGGGTAAATCCGCGGGCAAGCCGGTCTACGACCTTCTCGGCGGGCGCTGCCGGGAGAAGATCCGCAGCTACACCTATCTCTACCCCGCCTCGGGCGATGTCTATACGGGCAAGGAGGCCGCAGCGGTCTACAACGACCCGGACGCGGCGGCGGAGCGCGCGGCCTACTATGTGGGCCTCGGCTTCACAGCGGTGAAGTTCGACCCCGCCGGGCCCTACACGGTCTACGACGGTCGCCAGCCGGATCTCGAGGCGTTGGAACGCTCGGAGACCTTCTGCGCCAGGATCCGCGAAGCCGTGGGCACCAAGGCCGACCTGCTCTTCGGCACGCATGGCCAGTTCACCACGTCA
>JBCBHB010000406.1:0-3583 GCA_038526025.1 Pseudomonadota bacterium | reverse complement strand
ACGGGCATCGTGGTCAAGCAAGAGACCTATGGCGGCATGTCCGATGTGCGCCTGCAGGTGCAGACGGGGGCCGTGACGCTCGACATCGTGGCCTCGGGCTCGGGCTCGGCGGCGCGCGCGGCGGCCGAGGGCCTGCTCGAGAAACTCGACTACTCGGTGATCGATGTCTCGGAGTTCCTGCCGGGGCTCTATACCGACTACTGCGTGGGCGGCGACGTGTTCTCGACCGTCTTCGCCTGGAACACCGACACCTTCCCCGATGGCGGCCCGCAGAGCTGGGCGGATTTCTGGGACGTTGAGAAGTTCCCCGGCACCCGCGCCTATCGCGGCAAGGTGGCCGGTGCGCTCGAGCCCGCGCTGCTGGCCGACGGTGTGCCGCCGGAAGAGGTCTACGAGGTGCTGGGCTCGGAGGAGGGCATCGAGCGCGCGCTCGACAAGATCCGCGAGCTGAAGCCGAACATCGCGGTTTTCTGGACCTCGGGCGCGCAGCACGCGCAGCTGATGAAGGACGGCGAGGTCGACATGACCTCCGGCTGGAACGGCCGCTTCGACAACGCGCTGAAGGACGGGGCGAAGGTGGCCTACAGCTTCAACGGCGCGCTGCTGGACTATGACTGCTTCGCCATTCCGAAGGGCGCGCCCAACAAGGACACGGCGATGGAGTTCCTGGGCATCATCAGCCAGGCGAAGTACCAGGCGAACCTGCCGCTCCACATCACCTACGGGCCGACGAACGCGGCCGCCTATGCGATCTCGACGGCGGGTGAGGAGATCCTGAAGGCCCTGCCCTCCTACCCGGACAATGCGGAGAAGCAGCTGCCCGTGAGCCTGGAGTGGTATGCCGAGTGGGAGACCATTGCGGCCGAGATGTACCAGGAAATGCTCACAGAGTGACGGTGGGCTGACATCGTGCAGGCCCGCCACCTCCCTCCACCCCTGCACCGCCGGTGCGGGGTGGCGACCCCGGGAAAGCCCACCCGCGGTCGGTGCCGGGCCTGCGCTTCGCCGGCACGACCGGGAAGGGGCGGGATATGAACGAGACTGTGGGACCGGGTGCGCGGAGCGCGCGGGGCGCGCGGGGCGCTGCGCTGCCCATCACCATCCGCGACGTGACCAAGACCTATGGCAGCGTCAACGCGCTCGACCATGTGAGCCTCGATGTCCGGAGCGGAGAGTTCCTGACGCTGCTCGGCCCCTCGGGCTCGGGCAAGACCACGCTCTTGATGGTGCTGGCAGGCTTTACGCGGCCCGATAGCGGGAGCCTGCGCTTCGGCGACGAGGAGGTGATCCGCAAGCCGCCGCATGAGCGCGACCTCGGCATGGTTTTCCAGAACTATGCGCTCTTCCCGCATATGACCGTGGCCGGCAATGTGGGCTACCCGCTCAAGATCCGGAAGATGGCGAAGGCCGAGATGGAGAGCCGGATCGAGCGCGCGCTCGAGACGGTGCAGCTCGGCGGCTATGGCGGGCGGCGGATCACCCAGCTCTCGGGCGGGCAGAAGCAGCGCGTGGCGCTGGCGCGCGCGATCGTGTTCGAGCCGCGTATCCTGCTGATGGACGAGCCGCTCTCGGCGCTCGACAAGAAGCTGCGCGACCGGATGCAGATCGAGCTCCGCCATCTCCACGAGCAGCTGGGGATGACCACGGTCTACGTGACGCATGACCAGCGCGAGGCGCTGACGATGTCGGACCGGATTGCGGTGATCAACCATGGCCGGCTGATGCAGCTTGCGGAGCCGCGGGCGCTGTACGACCACCCGGCGAACCGTTTCGTGGCCGATTTCATCGGCGAGAGCACCTTCCTGCCGGCGCGACGCGACGGGTCGGACGTGATCTGCTTCGGCCGCCCGCTGGCCCATGACGGGCAGGCGCCGGAGGGCAGGGACCTGACGCTGATGCTGCGGCCGGAGCGGCTGCGGATCCTCAACGGCGCGGTGGATGGCAGCACCAACCGCTTCCCCGCCACCGTGGAGGAGGTGGTCTACCAGGGCGACAGCTTCCTGCTGCAGGCGCGGCTGGAGGACGGCACGCTGCTCTCGCTCCGCGACGTGGTGCGGGGCGATGCGCTGGATGCGCTGCCGGGCGCGGGCCAGCCCGTGACGCTAGGCCTCGATGCGCGGGACACGGTGATCCTGCCGGGCGAGGAGGGCTGAGCATGGCGGATGCCACCCTATCGGGCCGCGCGGCCGAACGCGCCGGGATCGACAATTCGGAGGGGCTGCGCCGGGACGCGTTCCGCGAGCAGCTCTCGCTCTTCGGGCTCGCCTCGCCGGCGCTTCTGCTGGTTCTGGTGATCCTCGTCGTCCCCGTCGGCTGGCTCTTCTACGTGTCCTTCATCGGGGCGGACGGGTCCTTCAGCCTCGAGAACTACGAGCGGATGTGGGAGCGGAAGTCCTACGCCCGGATCTTCTGGACGACCTTCGAGGTCAGCATCCTGACCACCGCGATCTGCATCGCACTGGGCTATCCCTTCGCCTATTTCCTGTCGCAGCTGCCGCCGCGGGCCGCGAACCTGTGCCTCATCGCCGTGTTGCTGCCGTTCTGGACGTCGCTGCTGGTGCGGACCTATGCGTGGCTGGTGCTGCTGCAGCGGCAGGGGCTGGTGAACGACTGGGCAATCGGGCTGGGGCTCTGGGAAGAGCCGCTGAAATTCGTGCACAACATGACCGGCACGCTGATCGGCATGGTGCATATCATGCTGCCGTTCCTGATCTTGCCGGTCTACAGCTCGATGAAGGCGATCAACCAGGACTATCTGAAGGCCGCCTCCAACTGCGGGGCGGGGCCGGTGCGGGCGTTCTGGACCGTGTTCTTCCCGCTTTCCCTGCCCGGGCTCTTTGCGGGCTCGCTGATCGTCTTCGTGCTCTGCCTCGGCTTCTTCGTGACGCCGGCGGTGCTGGGCGGGGGCAAGATCATCATGGTCTCGATGAAGATTGCCTCGAATGTGGAGCTCTTCGTGAACTGGGGCGCGGCGAGCGCGCTTGGCGTGGTGCTGCTGGTGATGACGATGCTGATCCTGTGGGTGGCCGCGCGCTTCGTGAAGCTCGACCAGCTGGCGGGAGGGGGGCACTGATGCGCGCCTGGCTCGACAGCCCCGCCTCGGAGACGCAGATCACCCATGGCCAGCGGCTCTGGCTCTACATCTTCGCGGGCATCATGATGGTGCTGCTGGTGGCGCCGACGCTGATCGTGGTGCCGATGAGCTTCTCGGACAGCCAGTACCTGCAGTTCCCGCCGGAGACCTGGTCGACGCGGTGGTACGACCACTATTTCGGCTCGCCCGAATGGATGTCCGCCACCGCCACCTCGCTGACCGCCGCGTTCCTGACGATGGCGCTGGCCACACCGCTGGGCGTGCTCGCGGCCTATGGGCTGCATGCATCGGAGATGAAGGCGAGTCGCTACATCTTCGTGCTGCTCATCACGCCGATGATGGTGCCGCTGATCCTGATCGCGATCGGCGCCTTCTACGTCTATGTGAAGCTGCAGATCCTCTACACCATGCTGGGGCTGGTGCTGGCGCACAGCATGCTGGCCCTGCCGCTGGTCCCGTGCCTGCCCCCGGAGGCGGCCCTGGCCTCCC
>JBCBHB010000405.1:0-3613 GCA_038526025.1 Pseudomonadota bacterium | reverse complement strand
GCCGGCCTGCGTGGAGGACTTCCGACCCGTCGGCTTCATCATCGGCCGCCTCTGGGCGCTGCTGGGGCTGACCATGCTGATCCCCGCGGCCTTCGACTTCTACGAGGGCGACGGGAACTGGCAGGCCTTCGCGCTCTCCGCCGGGCTCTCCTGGGCCACCGGCATGGCACTGATGGCCGCGACGCGGGACCGGGGCGCCTCGCGCAGCGGCCTCAACCGCCGCCAGGCCTTTCTCCTCACCACGCTGGTCTGGGCCGCCCTCCCGCTTCTGGGTGCGCTCCCTTTCGTCCTCGGCGCGCCCGGCGCCACCATGACAGACGCCTATTTCGAAGCGATGTCGGGCATGACAACCACCGGCGCCACGGTGTTCTCCGGGCTCGACGAGGCACCGGCCGGCATGCTGCTCTGGCGGGGCATGATGCAGTGGTTCGGCGGGGTCGGCATCATCGTCGTGGCCATCGTGTTCCTGCCCGCGCTCCGGATCGGGGGCATGCAGTTCTTCCGGTCCGAAAGCTTCGACCTCTCGGGCGACATCCTGCCCCGCGCGACCGAGATCGCAGGCTCGCTCTCAGGCGTCTACATCACGCTCACCGTCGCCTGCATGATCGCTTACAACGCCGCCGGGCTCAGCCCCTTCGATGCCCTCGTTCATGCCATGACCACGGTGGCGACCGGGGGCATGGGCAACTACGACTCGAGCTTTGCGGCCCTTCCCCCGGCATCGCATTGGGTGGCGACGGTCTTCATGTGCCTCGCCGCCCTGCCCTTTATCCGCTTCATCCAGCTGGCGCGCGGCTACCATGAGCCCATCCTGCGCGACCCGCAGATCCGCACCTTCCTCACCATCGTGCTCGTCATCGGCTTCGTGCTCGCTGCCGTGCTGATGCTGCGGGACCTGCACGCCCCGCTCGACGCCGTCCGGGAGGGCTTCTTCAACGGCGTCTCGGTGATGACGGGCACGGGCTACGCCTCGGACCCCTATGACCGATGGGGCGGTGTGGCGGTCAGCATTCTGTTCGTGCTGGCCCTCATCGGCGGGTGCACGGGCAGCACCGCCTGCTCCGCCAAGGTCTTCCGCTACGAGGTGCTGCTCGCGGCCCTCACCATGCAGGTGCGGCGGATCCACAGCCCGCGCACTGTCTACCTGCTGCGCTATGCGGGGCGCACCGTGGAGCCCGAGGTCATCAGCTCGATCATGGGCTTCTTCTTCGTCTTCTTCAGCTGCCTCATGATCTGGTCGATCCTGCTCTCGCTCCTTGGCCTGCCCTTCCTCACCGCCGTCTCGGCCTCGGTCGCGGCCCTTTGCAATCTCGGGCCGGGGCTCGGCCAGCAGATCGGGCCGGAAGGCAACTTCGCCAGCCTGCCAGACACGGCAAAATGGCTGCTCTCGTTCGGCATGCTGCTGGGGCGGCTGGAGTTTCTGAGCGTGCTGGTGCTCTTCACACCGCTCTTCTGGCGGCGTTGACCGCCCGAAGGCGGTACATCTGCACCGTCGTGAGGAGAATGGTACGCCCTACGGGACTCGAACCCGTGTTTCCGCCGTGAAAGGGCGGCGTCCTAGACCGCTAGACGAAGGGCGCGTCGCCTGCCCTCCGAACCTTGCGGTCCGAAGCGCATCTCCTGGTACACCCTACGGGACTCGAACCCGTGTTTCCGCCGTGAGAGGGCGGCGTCCTAGACCGCTAGACGAAGGGTGCTTCGGTCGTGGAGGTGCGAGATAGCGAAATCACAGCAGGCCCGCAAGGGGGCGCCCCTGTGAATCTCCGTACAGGCGGCAGGCCGTCGAGACCGTGTCAGCCCGCCTCCGCCGCATCCTCCAGGCGCAGCTTGGCGCGCCGCCGGCCGCCCCAGTCATCAATCTCGAGCCGGCCGGCCGCATGCACGGTGCGCCCCGCCGACGCGGCCTCGAGCAGCAGCTGGCCTACCCCGTTCTCCGCCGCGCCAAAGGCGATCGCCGAGAGTGCGGGGCCACCGCCCGGTCCGCTGAGCCGCAGCGACACATGGCCCTTCTCGCTGACCCTGACGCCACCCGGCCGCACCGCGGCGAGGGCGAGGCGCGGCGGCGGGCTCGCCTGCCCGAATGGCCCCGCGGCCTCCAACAACGTGACGAGTTCCGGCGTCGCCCCCGAGGGCGCAACCACACCATCGATCGCGAGGGCCCGCGGCTCTGCATAGTCCGCCCCCGCCACCGCCAGGCGCGCCTCCAGCGTGGCCATCGCCTCTTCAAGCCGGTCCGCCCGCAGCGTGAGGCCGGCCGCCATGGCATGCCCCCCACCCGCCTCAAGCACCCCGGCCGCCGAGAGCGCGGCGACGGCGGAGCCAAGATCGACCCCCGGCACGGAGCGCCCGGAGCCCTTGCCAAGCCCCGCTTCCAGCCCGATGACCACCGAGGGGCAGCCGAAGCGCTCCTTCAGGCGGCTCGCAACGATGCCCAGCACACCGGGGTGCCAGCCCTCACCGGCAGCCCAGGCGAGCGAGGGCTGGCGGCCCTCGGCCGTGGCAGCCTCCAGCCTTGCCTCCGCCGCCCCGAGCGCCGCCTCCAGCACACCGGCTTCGATGCGCCGCCGCTCCCGGTTCATCTCCTCGAGACGTGCGGCCATAGGTGCCGCCGCACTCGCATCCGGCGCCGTGAGCAGCTTCACGCCCAGCCCGGCCTCGCCAATGCGGCCCCCGGCATTGAGCCTCGGCCCGATCACGAAGCCGAGATCACCGGAGCGCGGCGGGGCCGACAAGCCGGCCGCATCCGCCAGCGCGGCGAGGCCCGGCCGGCGTCGCGAGGCCATCACCTTCAAGCCCTGGCGTACGAAGGCACGGTTGATTCCCGTCAGCGGCGCCACATCCGCCACCGTCGCCACCGCCACGAGATCGAGCGCCGCCATCAAGTCCGGCGCCGCGCCGCCGGAGGCGCGGACGACGCGATTGGCCCCCACCAGCAGAAGGAACACCACACCGGCGGCGCAAAGCTGCCCGAGGCCGGACGGACAATCCGCGCGGTTGGGGTTCACGACCGCCATTGCCGGCGGCAGCGTTTCGGGCGGCAGGTGATGATCGGCCACGATAACGTCCGCCCCTGCGGCCATCGCCGCAGCGATCGGCCCGGGCGTGGCCGTTCCACAATCCACGCACAGCACGAGATCATGATCGCGCCCAAGGCGCTCCATCGCGGGGGTGTTGGGCCCATACCCCTCCGCGATCCGGTCGGGAATGTAGACCGTGGCGTTGATGCCGAAAGGGGCGAGCCAATCGACCAGCAAGGCCGCCGATGCTGCGCCATCGACGTCATAGTCCCCGAACACCGCCACGCGCTCGCCGCGCGTCGCCGCCCGCGTCAGGCGCTCAGCCGCAATGTCGAGCCCCGCGAGGCAGGACGGATCAGGCATCGAGGCCTTCAGGGTGGGCGCGAGGTAGCCCTCCGCCTCGCCGGCGGCGACACCGCGGGCGGCGAGCACCCGCGCCACGATCTCCGGCACATCCGCGCCCTGGGCAATCGCAAGCGCCTGCCGCGCGGTCTCCGCATCGGGTCCCGTCCAACGACGACCGGTGGCGGAATGCACGACACCCAGGAGCGCTTGATCATCCAACATACAGCATGTGTGCCGGCGCTCTGGCACAC
>JBCBHB010000404.1:0-3621 GCA_038526025.1 Pseudomonadota bacterium | reverse complement strand
CGAACACGCCTGGGTGCTGCAGGGCGCGAAGAGCTGCGTCGCGGACTTCAAGGCGGCGCTCGGCTAAGGGCCAGCGGCAGAGAGAGGCGCCGCGCCACGGGCACGCCGGAGAGCGCGGCGCCGCTGGATCCGGCAAGGCACGGCTGCGCCCGCGCCCACCCACGTCAGCGTTGCGCCCGGATGATGAACGAACCCCTGAGATCGCGACACAGACGTTCACTTTATGTTTCATGTGCCGGCGGTATCCTGACGTGGGTGGGCGCGGGCGCGCACCGAAAGGCGCAGGCCGTGGATGGGGGCCGACGGGGCGCGCGCTCGGTTGACGGCGCGAGGCGCTCAGCCTATCCCCCATGCAGCGGCGGGCATGGTGAAATGGTATCACACGAGCCTTCCAAGCTCTTGGTGCGGGTTCGATTCCCGCTGCCCGCTCCACCGCTTCCCGGCGTCCTTCAGGGCGGGAACTCCGTGCCCTGCCAGTCGAACAACCGGCCGCTCTGCGCCGGCGTCAGGCGCGCCAGCACGCCGAGGAGCGCCGCCGCCGCAGCATCGGGCTCGAAAAGCGCATCCTCCTTCACGAAAGCGCGGAACGGCTCGGAGAGGGGTGTGGCAACCGTGCCGGGCTGCAGTCCCGCAATCACCAGCGCCCTGCGCCGCCGCGCCTCCTCGATCGCCAGGCATTTGAGGAGCTGGTTGAGCGCCGCTTTCGACGCGCGATAGGCGTACCAGCCGCCGGCCTTGTTGTCCGAGACCGAGCCCACCCGCGCCGAGAGTGCCGCGAAGATCGCGGGCTCCTTGCGCGGCAGGCGCGGCAGGAAATGCTGCGCCACCAGCACCGGCCCCGTGGCATTCACGGCGAAGGACCGGGCGAAGGCCGCCGCATCGAGGTCCCGCCACGTCTTCTCCGGCTGGAGCGGGCCGTCATGCAGCAGGCCCGTGGCGACGATGACAAGGCGGAGCCGATCCCCCGTCGCCTCGGCCGCCGCGGCGATGCTGAGCGGATCGTCGAAATCGATGTGGCCCTGCACCACCTTCGCCCCTTCGGGCGCGCGGCCCGAGCGGCTGAGCGCGTGGACGCGGCCCACCGCGGGCATGGCATCGAGCGCGCGCACGAAGGCCGCGCCGATCCCGCCCGACGCCCCGATCACGGCGGCCTCGAACCCGTCCCCCAGATGCGAGAAATCGGTCATGGCGCGGGAGGTGCAGCGGCGGCCGTGCCGGTCAAGCTCCCTGCGGCGGCGGCGCGCAGTGGCGCCGTCAGGCCACCGACGGCACGATCACCGCATAGCTCGCCGCCGCAAGACCCAGGGCAAAGGCGAAGAGCGCCGCATAGGCGAGGCGCTTGCTGCGTTCCAGCGCGGCCTTCGCATCGGTGAACTTCACCTCGCCCCGCCCCTCCAGCGCCGCCCGCTCCTCTGCCCGCTTCTGCTCGGAGCCGAAGCGGAAGAGGCGTTCGAGCGCCTGGCGCTTCAGCCGGCGCGCCTGGGCAAACCGCTGCTGCGCCCAGAGACCGAGCACCGAGGCCGTGCCCGCCGCCAGCAGGCCCCCGCCCCAGCAGGCCAGCGCCAGCACCGTGGGAAACAGGGATGGCGGGGAGGCGGCGCCGGTCTCCGCCAGCGCCCCGTAGAGGCCCAGGAAAGCCGCCGCCGCACCGCCGTTCAGCAGCACCAGCGTGCGCAGCACCTCCTGCTCATAGGCGGCGGCACCCCGGTTGAGCTCGAGCTCCAGCTCCCGGTCGAGCGCGTATTTCGCGCGCAGGAAGCTCTCCTCGGCCGCGGAGAGATGGGGCAGCGGCTGCACCTCGCCGGCCCCGGGCAACGCCCGCTGCTCCTCGCTCTGGTCCCTGGCCGCCATTCGCGCCATCCCCCCTCGTCGCGCCCCAAGGTCGCGGGTCGCCAGCATTAGCCGCAAGGTGGGGGAGGTAAAGGCTCAGCCGGGCCCGATGGCCGCCCCTGTGGCGAGCATGCCAGCCACGGCATCCTCCGAGAAGCCGGCCTCGGTCAGCACCTCGACCGTGTGTTCGCCGAAGAGCGGAGCGGCGCGGCGCACGCTGCCGGGCGTGGCGTGGAAGGTGACCGGCAGGCCCAGGGTCTCGACCGTCCCCGCCGTGCTGTGCTCGGTCTCCGTCACCATGCCCCGCGCCCTCGCCTGCGGGTCCGCCTGCATCTCGCGGATGGAGAGCACGGGGCCTGCCGGCAGGCCGCCCGCCTCCATCACCGCCAGCCACTCGGCCGTCGGCCGTCCGCGAAGCAGCGCGTTCAGCGCATCGGCCAGAACCTCCCGGTTCGCGATCCGGTCCGCATTCGTGAGGAACCGCGGGTCCGCCGCCAGCCCGGGCGCGCCGATGAGGTCGACCAGCCGCTCCCAGTTCCGCTGGTTCGCCGCCCCGATATTGATCCAGCCATCCGCCGTCTCGAAGGCCTGGTAGGGCGCGTTCAGCGGATGGGCGGAGCCCATGGGCCCCGGGCTCGCCGCCGTCGCGAAGGCGATGGCGGACTGCCAGTAGGTATGCGTGATCGCCGCCTCGAAGAGCGAGGTGTCGACGCGCTGGCCCTCCCCCGTCTCCCGCCTGCGGTGCACCGCGGCCAGCGCGCCCATGGCCGCGAGGATACCGGCCGTGATGTCGGAGACCGGCGCCCCCACCTTCACGGGCGGCCGCCCCGGCCCCTCCCCGGTGATGCTCATCAGCCCGCCCATGCCCTGGGCGATCAGGTCGAACCCCGCGCGCTCCGCATAAGGCCCCGTGCGCCCGAAGCCCGAGATCTCCACATAGACAAGGCCCGGATTGCGCGCCTTCAGGCTCTCGTATCCGAGCCCCAGCTTCTCCATCGTGCCGAGCCGGTAGTTCTCGATCACGATGTCGGCCTCGTCGAGCAGCCGCAGCAGCGCCTCCTTCGCCGTGTCCTGCTTGAGGTCGAAGGCCACGCCCCGCTTGTTGCGGTTCATCATCATGAAGGCCGCGCTCTCGCCCGCGATGGTGGGGGGCACCATGCGCCGGCTGTCGTCGCCCTGGGGGCGCTCGACCTTGATCACGTCGGCCCCCATATCCGCCAGCATCAGCCCGCAAACGGGCCCCGCCATGATATGCGAGAGCTCGACGACCCTCAGCCCGTCGAGCGGCCCCTTCGGCGTCGGCGCAGCGTCGCTCATTTACCCTTCCAGGCAGGCCGGCGCTTCGAGAGGAAGGCGTCCATGCCCTCCTTGAAGTCCTCGGACATGTAGGCGAGCGCCACGATATCCGCGTCGTCCGCGCCCGGGCCGTCGGCAAAGGCGCGGCGCAGGCCCTCCTTCGTGGCCCTGAGCGTGAGCGGCGCCATCTCGGCCAGCTGGCGCGCCAGCGCATCCGCCCGGGCCGCCACCGCATCGGCATCCGGCAGCACCTCGGTCACAAGGCCGATGCGCGCCGCCTCCTCCGCCTCGATCAGCCGTGCGGTGAAGATCATCTCCCGCACCCGCCCCGCGCCCATCAGCGCCGAAAGCCGGGCGAGGTTCCTCACCGAGAGGCAGTTGCCGAGCGTCCGCGCAATGGGAAAGCCGAACTTCAGGCGCGCATCCGAGATGCGGATATCGCAGCACCCGGCAATAGCCGCCCCCCCGCCGGTGCAGGCGCCGGTGATCGCGGCG
>JBCBHB010000403.1:0-3627 GCA_038526025.1 Pseudomonadota bacterium | reverse complement strand
GGCGTCGTGGCTTGATGGCAAGCTCGGCGAGGCGGTGCTGCCGGACGGTCTGTCGCTCCGCGAGGAGCCGCATTTGCCCCGGGGCCGGGCCTCGCGCCCCTTCGATGCGGAGGGGCTGCCGACGGCCGCCTCGGCGATCGTGGAAGACGGACGGCTCGCGCGCTGGGTGCTGGATCTCGCCACGGCACGGCAGCTCGGGCTGGAGAGCACGGGAAATGCGCGCCGGGGGCTCTCGGGGCCGCCGAGCCCCGGGGTGACCAATATCCGTATCACGCCCGGAGAGACGGACCGGGCAGGGCTGATGAAGGAGATCGGAACCGGGCTGCTCGTCACGTCCTTCCTTGGCGCCTCGATCAACCCGACAACCGGTGCCTACAGCCGGGGCGCGAGCGGGTTCTGGGTGGAGGGCGGCGAGATCGCCTACCCGGTGAACGAGATCACGCTTGCGGGCAGCCTGCCGGAGATGCTGCGCACGATCCGCCCTGGCAACGATGCGGATGAGGCGAAGGCGATGGCAGCGCCGTCGATGATCGTCGAGGGGCTGACCCTCGGTGCCTGAGCAGGACCGCGCCGGGCTCGGCCGCACGGGCGGGTCGGCGGATCACGTGACGGACTATGCAGCTGACCGGGCGCTGCTGGTCTCTGCGGCGGAGGCTGCGGGGGAGATCGCCCTTGAAGGTTTCGGCCGTCAACTCGCGATCGAGGAGAAGGCCGACGGCCAGGGGCCGGTGACGGAGATCGACCTCGCCGTGGATGCGGCGCTGCGCGAGACGCTGACCGGCGCGCGCCCTGGCTATGGTTGGCTCTCTGAGGAGACGGCGGACGGGCCGGCGCGGCTGAGCGCCGAGCGGCTGTTCATCGTGGACCCGATCGACGGGACGCGTGCCTTTATCGATGGCCAGAAGGGCTGGGCCGTGGCTGTGGCTGTGGTGGAGGCCGGGCGGGTGACCGCGGCGGCGGTGCATCTGCCGGCCCGGGGGGAGACCTACGCGGCGGCGCTTGGCCATGGTGCGACGCTCGATGGCGCCGCGATTTCGCCCCAGCCCGCACCGATGGACCTGCGCGCGGCGGAGGTTTTGGCCGCGCGGCCGAGCTTCGACGCCAAGCACTGGCCCGGCGGGGTGCCGGATGTGCGGCGAAGCTTCCGGTCGTCGCTCGCCTGGCGGCTTTGCCTTGTGGCCGGTGGGCGCTTCGACGGGATGCTGACCATCCGGCCGAGCTGGGAATGGGACATCGCCGCTGGCAGCCTGATCGCGGCGGAGGCCGGACGCTCGGTAAGCGATGCGGCGGGCGCGGAGCTTGTCTTCAACACACCCGGCACGCGCACGCCGGGGATTATGGCGGCCGATCCTCGGCTGCACGCCCATCTGGTCGCCGCCCGCCTGGGATGACAGACCGGCGGAGCTTCGTTGACGGCGGGGGCGGGGCCGGTCATGGTGCGCCGCGAAAGCCCGGCCAGCGGAGGACGCGATGACCACCAAGCTCCACCTCGTCTTCGGCGGCGAGCTCGTCGACCCCAAGACCACGACCTTCCGCGATACCGACGAGATCGACATTGTCGGCATCTACCCGAGCTATGCGCGTGCCTACGAGGCGTGGAAGGCGAAAGCGCAGCAAACGGTCGACAATGCGCATATGCGCTACTTCATCGCCCACCTGCACCGGCTGCGGGACGAGGACCGCTCGGCCAGTGCCGAGGCCGAGGCACTCGACGGCTGAGACAGTCGCCCCCGACCACGGGGCCGCACGCTCGGTGATGCTGCGTTGATCGATGGGAAACGACCGGCGGTACAACGCCGGCGCAGAGGCAAGGGAGAGCGCCCCAATGGCGAAGGCTGGGCTGATCGATCGGCTGGGCCGCTGGCTCCGACAGTCCCGTGCCGGCCAGGCGGCGGCGATCCGGCTTGGCGCTGGCTACATCTGGCTGGTGACGCGGACGACGCGCTGGGAGGTGCGGGGACGCCCGCACTTCGACCAGATCCTCGCGCCCGGGACAGGGGTGATTGCGGTCATGTGGCACGGCCGGCTCTTCATGTCGCCGACCTATGCGCCGCTGCCGCGCCGTACGGTTGCGATGATCAGCCGGGCGGGCGACGGGGATGTAATCACCGGGATCGTGGGCCGCTGGGGTGTCGAGACCGTGCGTGGCTCGACCTACGACAAGCGCAAGGGCCAGGAGAAGGGCGGCGCGCAGGCCTTCGAGGGCGCCGAGCGGGCGCTGCGCGAAGGGGCCGTGATTGCGATCACGCCGGACGGGCCGCGGGGGCCGCGCATGCGGGCACAAGCGGGGGCGGCGGAGCTTTCGGCGCGTACGGGAGCGCCCGTCATCGGCGTGGCCTTCTCGTGCAGCCGCGGGCGGATCCTCCGCAGCTGGGACAGGTTCCTGCTGCCCTTGCCGTTCGGGCGGGGCGTCATTCTCTGGTCCGAGCCCCTGGCGCCGCCGCCAAAGGGCGATGCGGCCGCGGCCGAGGCGCATCGCGTGGCCATCGAGGCAATGCTGACCGAGCTGACCGATGCTGCGGACAACGCCACGGGGCGGCCCACGGTGCCGCCCTCGCGCGAGACCGCGGCGCCGAAGCTGCGAGAGGAGCAAGGCGCGTGAGCGGGCCGGGCGAGGGCAGCGGCTCCATCGCCCTCTCCGCCTATCTCGCGCTGAGTGCTGCGGCTGGCCCGCTGGCGCCGGTGCTGCTGGCGCGCCGCAAGCGCCGCGGCAAGGAGGACGGCGCGCGGCTGGGGGAGCGGCTGGGCAGGCCCGCAGTTCCGCGGCCGAAGGGGCCGCTTGTGTGGCTCCACGGCGCCTCGGTCGGCGAAGGGATGAGCCTCCTGCCGGTGGTGGAGGGACTGCTCGCGTTGCCCACCGCACCTGCCTGCCTGCTGACCACCGGAACGTTGACCTCGGCGCAGCTGATCGCGCCGCGGCTCTCCGGCATGGCGCCTGATGGGCGGGCGCTGCACCAGTTCGCGCCCGTCGATACCCGAGGGGCTGTGCGGGGTTTCCTGGCGCATTGGCGGCCCGACCTGGCGATCTGGGCGGAGAGCGAGTTCTGGCCACGCCTGATGTGGGAGACGGCGGGGGCCGGCGTGCCGATGATGCTCGTCAACGCTCGGGTCTCCGCGAAGAGCGCTGCGGGATGGCGGCGGGTGCCGGCGATGGCGCGCGAGCTCATGGGGCTCTTCGTCCGGATCGATGCGCAGGACGACACCTCGGCAACGTTGTTGGCGGGGCTGGGAGCGGAGGCATCGACGCTTCATGTCTCCGGCAACATCAAGACCCTTCTGCCGCCGCCGGACGCGGCGCCCGAGGCGTTGTCCGCGCTGCGGACGATGCTGGGGGATCGGCGGCGATGGCTTGCGGCGTCGACCCATGCGCCGGAGGAGATGGCCGCGCTCGACGCGCATCTCGCCATTGCAGCGGGGGAGGTTGCTGGCACGCCCGCCGGCCCGCTCCTGACCATGATTGCGCCGAGGCACCCTGAGCGGGCCGAGGAAGTGGCGCAGATGGCAGCGCTGCGCGGCTTGCCGCATACCCGCCGGAGCCGGGGCGAGGGCCCGCCGCGGGAGAGCGGGGTGTGGATCCTCGATACGCTGGGCGAGATGGGCCTCTGGTACCGCAGCTGCAGCGTCGCC
>JBCBHB010000402.1:0-3627 GCA_038526025.1 Pseudomonadota bacterium | reverse complement strand
CGCCTGGTTCGGGGCGGATGTGATCAAGGTGGAGCGGCCCGGTGTGGGCGACGCGACGCGCAAGCAGCTGGTCGACGTGCCGGGGGCGGACAGCCTCTATTTCACGATGCTGAACCACAACAAGCGGTCGATCGAGCTCAACCCGAAAACGGAGAAGGGCAAGGAGGTTCTCACCCGCCTCGTCGAGACCTGCGACGTGCTGGTGGAGAACTTCGCGCCCGGCGCGCTCGACCGGATGGGCTTCTCCTGGGAGCGGATCCAGGAGATCAACCCGCGCATGATCATGGCCTCGGTCAAGGGCTTCGGCCCCGGCAAATACGAGGACTGCAAGGTCTATGAGAACGTGGCGCAGTGCGCGGGCGGCTCGGCCTCCACCACCGGTTTCCTCGACGGCCCGCCGCTGGTGACCGGCGCGCAGATCGGCGATAGCGGCACCGGCCTTCACCTTGCCCTCGGCATCGTCACTGCGCTCTTCCAGCGGGAGAAAACCGGCCGCGGCCAGAAGGTGCTGGCGCCGATGCAGGACGGTGTGCTGAACCTCTGCCGCGTGAAGCTCCGCGACCAGCAGCGCCTTGAGGCAGGCCCGCTCAAGGAATACAGCCAGTACGGCGCGGGCATCGAGTTCGGCGAGGCAACCCCGCGCGCGGGCAACGACAGCGGCGGTGGCCAGCCGGGGCGCATCCTGAAGTGCAAGGGCTGGGAGACCGACCCCAACGCCTACACCTATTTCATCACCCAGGCGGCGGTTTGGGAGCATGTCTGCGACGTGATCGGCGAGCCCGAGTGGAAGACCAAGCCCGGCTACGCCACCCCGCCCGAGCGGCTCGACAAGCTCGACGCCATCTTCGAGCGCATCGAGCAGTGGACCATGACCAAGACCAAGTTCGAGGTCATGGAGATCTGCAATCCGCTCAACATCCCCGTCGGCCCGATCCTCTCGATGAAGGAGATCGCGGAGGACGAGGGTCTGCGCGCCACCGGCACCATCGTCGACGTGCCCCATCCGGAGCGCGGCAACTACCTGACCGTCGGATGCCCGATCAAAATGTCCGACAGCCCGGTGGAGGTCGTCCGCAGTCCGCTTCTCGGCGAGCATACGGCCGAGATTCTTGGCGAGGTGCTGGGTTACACGCCGGACCAAATCAACGAAATCGCAGGCTCCGGTGCGATAGGAGAGCTGCCGAAGGCGGCCGAGTAAGCTGGTGTGCCCAAGCCGCCGCTTGGCCGGAGGACGATCATCTCGATCTTCCTCGGCTTCGCGGCGGTGTCAGGGCTCGTTGTTTGGGTTCTCGAACTGCCGGGCTTTCGTGCTGCACAGAAGGCCGGTGCTGCGAAGCGCCTCGAATACGAATGGTGCCGCAGGAACGGGGATCTCTGGGACTATCGCGCGAAGCTCTGCCGAGGGCTCTATGACGGCGAGGTGAAGACCATGCCGCAGCGGGCACAGAAGCGAGACTGATCCTGCCGGGCGCGCTCGCCTTCCGCGATCTGGCGCTCACATTCTACGCCGTTCCCCTGCGCCGAGGGACCAGGGGCCCGCGAAGGAGTGCATTAAATGTCCGCCGTTCTGATCATCATCGCCTTCTACATGGCCTGTGCGAGCCTCATCCTCTGGCTCGGTTTCTTCCATCCACGCCAGCCCAGGCTTCTCTTCGCGGATGCCGGCACCTCGGCGCGCGCGTGCCTCGCTACTGCGGGCGCCGGCATCGCCCTGATGCAGATCGGTTTCTGACCCGGTGGGATACGGCAAAAGGGGGAGCACCGATGCAGGAAGATCCGGATATCAGCTGGGTGATGGCGACGATCATTGGCGTCATGGGTTTGGTTGTTTTGGCCCTTCTCTATGTGCCCGGCGTCAGGCCAGAGCAGGCAGTGCTGGAGTGTGACGCGAAGGGCGGGTTCTGGTCATCCGACACCCGCCACTGCACGGAACCGGACAGCCCCCTCGCGGGCATGGCGTCCTGAAGGAACGACAACGAACAAGAACGGGAGGGATTGATGAGACTGATCGTGAATGGCCAGCAGGCCTTCGGCAAAGCCGCGCTCGAGAAAATCTTGGAAGCGGGCAAGGACGAGGTGGTCGGCGTTTACACGGCGCCGGACAAGGAAGGCCGCCCGGTCGATCCTCTGAAGGAAGCGGCGCTGGAGCACGGCCTCCCGCTCTTCCAGCCGCCCAACTACAAGGACGAGGCGGTGCTTGAGGAGATGCGCGGCCTGAAGGCGGATCTCATGGTCATGGCCTACATGATCATCTTCGTGCCCGAGCAGGCACGGAACATCCCGGCCCATGGCTCGATCTGCTTCCACCCCTCGCTGCTGCCGCTCCACCGTGGCCCTTCCTCCATCAACTGGCCGATCATCTGGGGCTCGACGAAGAGCGGCCTCAGCTGGTTCTTCCCCGATGACGGGCTGGACGAGGGCGACATCCTGCTGCAGCGCGAGGTCGAGATCGGGCCGGACGACACGCTGGGCGACGTCTACTTCAAGAAGATCTTCCCCCTCGGCGTCGAGACCACGCTCGAGGCTATCGACCTCATCCGAAACGGCAATCCGCCGCGCATGGCGCAGGACGACAGCAAGGCGACCTACGAGAGCTGGTGCCGCAAGAAGGACGCCGGCATCGACTGGGCCAAGCCTGCGGCGGATGTCTACAACCTGATCCGCGGCTGCAACCCGCAGCCCGGCGCCTGGACCATGCTCGGCGAGACCGAAGTCCAGATCTACGATTGCCGCCCCGCACCCGCTGAGGGCGGAGAGCCCGGTAGCGTCGTCTCCGTGTCCGACGACGGCGTTTTGGTGCAAGCGGGCGAGGGCGGCATCCTTGTAAAGCGCGTGAGACCCAGCGGCGGCGGCAAGGTGCCGGCAGCTGAATGGGCCGCCTCCGCCAGCCTCTCTGCCGGTGCCAAGCTCGGCGCCTGACCAAAAAACCTCCGCACAACGATGCGAATTCTGGGAGAACCTCGGCCATGTCCGACATCGAGATCGCGCGCAAAGCGAACAAGAAACCGATCCAGGAGATCGGTGCCAAGCTTGGCATTCCGTCCGAGCACCTGCTGCCCTACGGCCATGACAAGGCAAAGGTGTCGGCGGAGTTCATCGACAGCCTGAAGGATCGGCCGGACGGCAACCTGATCCTCGTCACGGCCATCAACCCCACGCCCGCGGGCGAGGGTAAGACCACCACCACCGTGGGCCTTGGCGACGGTCTGAACCATATCGGCAAGAACGCCTGCATCTGCATTCGCGAGGCGTCGCTCGGCCCGAATTTCGGGATGAAGGGCGGGGCGGCCGGCGGCGGTTACGCCCAGGTGGTGCCGATGGAGGAAATGAACCTCCACTTCACCGGGGACTTTCACGCCATCACCTCGGCCCACAACCTCCTCTCGGCGATGATCGACAACCACATCTACTGGGGCAACGGCCTCGAGATCGATGTGCGCCGCGTCGCCTGGCGCCGGGTGCTCGACATGAACGACCGGGCGCTGCGCACCATCGCCGCCTCCCTGGGCGGCGTTGCCAACGGCTTCCCGCGCGAGACGGGTTTCGACATTACCGTGGCCTCGGAGGTCATGGCATGCCTCTGCCTGGCCGACAGCCTGGCGGATCTCCAGGAGCGCCTCGGCCGCA
>JBCBHB010000401.1:0-3629 GCA_038526025.1 Pseudomonadota bacterium | reverse complement strand
GCCGAGGCGCGGGCAGCCGGCAGGACCGGTGGGGGGCCCGCATGAAGGACTTTGAGGACGACGATCGGAGCGCCGGCACGGGCGACGACGTCGAGGCGCCGAAGCGTAGCTTTCTGGCAAGCCCGATCCTGTGGCTTTCCTCAATCGCGTTCTGGGTGGTGATCGCCTATCTGCTGCTCTGACGTCGGAGCATGGGCCGATTGCCGCCGACCCCAGGAACAGGTTTCCGTTCTGCTCTCTCAGGGCGACATGCGCCTTGGATCATGCACGTACCCATACACCGAGAGATTGCGGCGGCGTTCTGCCGAAGCGCGTGATCTCTTCCCGTTAGTCTATGCGACGGATCTGCGAGCCCGCTTCGGCGTGGGGATCGTAGACAAAGCGGGGCCCCTTGTCCGCGTATGCGTGCAGATGGACCACGGTCAGGTCCCCATCGATCAGGATCACCGCGTAGGCGGGCGGCTCGAGGTTCGAGAGGTTCTCGGGCCCGTCGGAAAGGTCCAGCTGGTTCTGATGGTTGGTGCCCGGCAGCGACGAGAAGGCGATACCCCGCCAGCTGCCCGAGACCGGGCGATGAACGTGGCCGAAGAAGATGTGCCGGATGTCGTGCCCCTCGAGAACGCTCGCGAAGGCGTCGGGTTCGGAGAGACCGTACTGGTCGAGACGCGGCATCGCGATCGACATCGGCGGGTGGTGCATGAAGAGATAAGCCGGCTGGCCGGGTGCCGTGGCCAAGGACTGCGCCAGCCATGCCCTGCGGCGTTCGCAATAGGCGCCGGAATGCACTGCGGGATCGACTGTGTCGAGGAAGGCCAGCCTTAAGCCGCCGATCTCTCGGACCGTTTGCAGGAACCCGTTCTCGTCGGATGCCAGTCCGGGAACGGCGGCAAGCATTTCTTCCCGCTTGTCGTGGTTGCCCGGGAGCACTTGCCAAGGCATCGGCAGGCGGGCGAGCTCGCGGCGCAGCACCGCATAGGCTTCCGGCAAGCCATCATGCGCGAGATCGCCGCTGAAGACCACGAGGTCTGCGTCGGCATGATCTGCGATGACGCTGTCGATCGCCGCCGCGAGGCCCTTTGCCGGATCGCTCTCGAAGAGCAGTTCGCCTTCCGGGACCAGATGACAGTCGGTGATCTGGATGAGCTTGAGCATCTGCTATCCTTTCAGGGCTCCGAGGCTGATCCCCTCGATGAAGCGGCGCTGCGCCATGAGAAACGCGATGATCAGGGGCGCGGTGATGATCACGGTGCCGGCCATGAGCTCCCCATAGCGGTCGCCCGCATCGGCGGAGCGGAAGGCGAGGATGCCGAGCGGCGGCGTGTTCAGCTCGGGGCTGCGGATGGCGATGATGGGCCAGAAAAGGTCGTTCCAGTGCGATACGACGGAGAAGATGGCGAAGGCCGTCGCCGCCGGCATGGTCATCGGCAGCACGATGCGGAGCATCACGGAAACCTCGCTGCAGCCGTCCAGCCGGGCGGCGTCGAGCAGATCCTCCGGGATCGTGCGGAAGAACTGCCGGAAAAGGAACACGGCGAAGACCGACGCGGTGAAGGGGGCGATGAGCGCGGTGTAGGTGTCGGCAAGGCCACTCAGCGCCAGGCCGAGATACACCGGCAACGCGGTTGCCTGCATCGGGACGAGGAGCCCGAAGATCACGATGCCGAACAGCACCTCCCGCCCGCGGAAGCGCAGCTTGGCCAGCGCATAGGCACAGGGCACAGCGAAGAGCAGCTGGAAGACAAGGATACCGGCGCAGACAATGACGCCGTTCAGCAGGTATCGCAGCAAAGGCTCCGCCCTGAGCGCGTCGGGAAAGTTGCGTAGCCCGTCCCAGGAGCCGGGGATCAGCGAGAGGCTGCCGCTGAAGATCTCGTCGACCGGCTTGATCGAGAAGGCCGCCATGTAGACGAACGGGAAGAGGAAGACGCCCGCGAAGGCGGTGAGGATCATCAGCCTGAGGAGCGCACCGATCCTCATCCGTAATGCGCCCGCCGGTCGAGGACCCGGAACTGGATGGCCGTGAGCACGAGCAGCACCAACAGGAACACCACCGTCAGCGCCGAGGCGTAGCCGATGCGGAAATAGGTGATGCCCTCCTGGTAGATCGTGAAGAGCACCACCTCGGAGGCCCGACGCGGCCCCCCCTGGGTGAGCGCCGCGACCGTCTCGAAAACGCGGATCGCCCGAAGCATCGCGATGATGGTGACGAACACCATGGTCGGGCCCAGGAGCGGCCAGGTGACGGTCCAGAAGCGTTCCCAAGGGCGATGCGCGCCATCAACCGCTGCGGCGTCGTAGAGGTCCGACGGGATAGACTTGAGCCCTGCGAGGACGAGCACCATTACATAGCCGGCAGTCTCCCACACCCCGATGGCCGCCAGCGTGACCAACACGATCTTCGCGTCGCTGAGGAAGCGTTGCGGCGGGACACCGACAGAGCCGATGAGGGTGTTCACCGGGCCCAGGGTCGGGTGAAGCAGGAACTCCCAGACCACTGCCATCGCCACGGTCGTCGAGACGACGGGCAGGAAGATCGCCGAGCGGAAGAACGTCCGGCCAAGGCGCGATGACTCGATCAGCACCGCCAGCCACACCCCGAGCGCGACCGAGACGGGCACCACCATCAGCGTATAGACGGCGGTGTTCTGGGCGGAATTCCAGAAGATGCGGTCGCCGAAGAGCTCGTCGTAGTTCTGGAGGCCGACGAAGGTGATCTCTCGCTCGCCAAGCTTCCAGTCGCTGACCGACAGCCCGATCACGGCGAGGGTGGGGCCCAGCACGAAGATGCTGAGCACCAGGAAGAAGGGCACCACGAAGGCCCATGCCGTGCGTGCCTGCGACGGCAGGGCCGCGTGTGTGGGCGCGGGGCTCATGCGCCGACCTGCCCGATGGCAGGTGCCGCGCCCGCCAGGTCGCCGAGGCGCACACCGTCCGCCGCGAAGACGTGGGCCTCCGCCCAATGCGGCCAGATGCCGATCTCGGTGCCTTGTGCGATCTCGTCAGTCTCGGTGGCCCCGGTGCGAGCGACCAGGACGGGCGCTGGCGCGGGGCCGTTGAGCTGTACATGGACGAGTGCTTCGGAGCCGAGGAACTCCAGGTGCCGCACGCTGCCGGTAAGCGGCGCTCCCGTCGCCGGGCCCACCGCGATGTTCTCGGCGCGCAGACCGATCTCTACCGCCTGGTCCTCCACGGGCAGCATGCCGATCGCGGTGCCGTCGGCGCCCAGAAGGCGGCCACCACGCACCTGCCCGGGCAGCACGGAGATTTTTGGCGACCCGATGAAGCGCGCGACGGCGAGCGTGGCGGGCCGGCGATAGATATCGCGGGCGCTGCCGATCTGCACGAGGCGGCCCTCGAGCATAACGGCGATCCGGTCCGCCATCGTCATCGCTTCGGTCTGGTCGTGGGTGACATACACCGTCGTCACCCCCACACGGCGCTGCAGCTCCACAATCTCGGTGCGGGTCGCAGCGCGCAGGCTTGCGTCGAGGTTCGAGAGCGGCTCGTCGAGAAGGAACAGCCGTGGTCGGCGAACGAGCGCGCGCGCGAGTGCGACGCGCTGGCGCTGTCCGCCCGAGAGCGCCTTCGGCTTGCGCTCCAGCAACCCGCCGAGCGCCACGACCTCCGCC
>JBCBHB010000400.1:0-3636 GCA_038526025.1 Pseudomonadota bacterium | reverse complement strand
GCCCGTTCAACGGATTGGCGGAGGAGAGGCGCCGGCCATCGGGCGACATGCGCTCAGCCTCGAAGGGCACGATCGTATCGCGTCGACCATGGGTCTGGAGCAGTTTCGCCGGCGCCGCGCAGCTTCGCGGCAGCGGGCCGCCATAGCTGCCGGCATGGCTGGCATAGGCGGCGGCGAGGCCTGGTTCGTGGCAGGCGATCTCCCAGATCAGGAAGCCCCCGTCGGACTGGCCCGCAAAGAGCACGCGCCGCCGGTCGATCCGATATTCGCGCTCCACATGGGAGAGCACGTTGCGGATGAAGCCGATATCGTCGCGCGGATGCGTTTCGCGCGAACGGAGCGACCAGCCGGTGCCGCGCCCCACGGTGTAGTTCACCACGTCGAGCGCGCGGGGGACGAGCAGCACATAGCCCCGGTCGACGATCGCCTGGCGGATCGCGGAATTCTTGTAGACGATGTCCGCCTCGCCGAGAGAGCCGTGCAGGTAGACCAGCACCGGATGCGGCCCTTCACCGGCGGGTTTGAGCACGCGATACTCGCCGCCCTGCACTTTGCAGGCCTCATCGCCGCCGGAGAAGTCGCAGGGGTTGTACTCCGCCTGGGCCGCCGTCGCGCACAGGCCGGCAGCAGCGAACGCTCCCAGCGCGGCGCGTCTCATCCGTTTCCACATCATGGTCCGTCCCTCAGTCGCCCCGCGCGAAGGATGCCATGCGGCGGTCGGCCTGAGAAGCGTTCAGCGTCGGCGCAAGACGTAGACGGTCGCGTTAAGCCCGATCTTGGGGATGTGGTCGCCATACTCGCTCAGCATGAGCTCGGCCCAGCCGCAATCGATCAGCTCGTTGATCCGGCCCTCGATCTGACGGTCCGCCGCGGCGTGGTCGTTCACGGAGAAGACGAGGCAGCCGCCTGCGGGAAGCTTGCCGAGCATCTCGTCGATCACTGTCACGGGCATGTAGTCGGTGGTGATACAGCCCACCGCGGCGGCGTTCGCATAGACGTTCTCTTTGATCTCCAATGGCTTGGAGAGATCCGCAACGGCAAGATTGCGGTAGAGGTTCAGCGTCGCGGCCTTCTCGAGCATGCCGGGCGAAAGGTCGAACCCGTCGAGCGTCGTGAAGCCTGCGTCGCGCAAGGCGAGGCCGGAGAGCCCGGTGCCACAGGCAAAGTCGGCCACGGGTTGCGCGGGATCCGCCACATGCGCCCTGAGCGCCTCGGCGCAGCGCTGCGGTGTGACGTAATCGTTCTCGCTCAGCTCGTTATCGTAGGTCTCGGACCAATCGTCGTAGAAATCGCGCGTCTCCTCGGAGCCCGTCACGCCATAGACGGTCTCCAGTCCCTTCCGCGCTTCCTGCGTGGTCATGGCAGTGATCTCCCCGTGTCGTTTGCGACATCTCGGTGTCGCAAACTAACACATGGAGCGAATCGAGAGGCAAGGGTCCTTAGGCCGCAGGGAGCCCCCGTCTCTGCCAGCCATGCATCGAATGCGGCCTTTGCGCGGTCGGTATACCCCTTCGCGCGCTCCCGCTTGCCGCGGCGCCCTTTCCGGGCTTCTTCGAGTGGGGGAAAGAGGCCGAAATTCACGTTCATGGGCTGAAAGGTCTCCGCCTCGGCATCGCCGGTGATGTGGGCGAGGAGGGCGCCCATCGCGGTCTCGCGCGGCGGCGTGACGAGCGAGCGGCCGAGGCGTTCGAAGGCGGCGAAGCGGCCGGCGAGGATGCCCATGGCGCCCGACTCGACGTAACCCTCGACCCCGGTAATCTGTCCGGCGAAGCGGAGGCGCGGCTCGGCTCTCAGGCGCATAACGCCATCCAACAGCCTGGGACTGTTGAGAAAAGTGTTCCGGTGGATGCCGCCCAAGCGGGCGAAGCGCGCCTCCTCGAGCCCGGGAATGAGACCGAAGACTTCGGCCTGCGCGCCGTACTTCATCTTCGTCTGGAAGCCGACGAGATTGTAGAGCGTGCCGAGGCGGTTCTCCCGGCGGAGCTGGACCACGGCGTGGGGCTTCTTGTCCGGCGCATGCGGGTTCGTGAGGCCGACGGGCTTGAGCGGGCCCCAGCGCAGCGTCTCGCGCCCGCGTTCGGCCATCACCTCGATAGGCAGGCACCCCTCGAAATAGGGCGTGTCCTTTTCCCAGTCCTTGAACTCGGTTTTGGGGGCGGCGCGCAACGCGTCGATGAAGGCGTTATACTGCGTCTCGTCCATGGGGCAGTTGAGGTAGGCGGTGCGCTCCTCCTCCGTTTCGCCCTTGTCGTAGCGGGACTGGAACCAGGCGCGGCTCATATCGACGCTGTCGGCGTGGACGATGGGGGCGATCGCGTCGAAGAAGGCGAGGCTTTCTTCGCCCGTCAGCCCCAGAATCGCGTCCGCGAGGGCGGGGGAGGTGAGCGGGCCGGTGGCGATGATCACGCTGTCCCAGTCCGCGGGCGGCAGACCGGCGATCTCCCCGCGCGCGATGGTGACGAGCGGGTGGGCTTCGAGGCGACGGGTTACCTCGGCAGAGAAGACCTCCCGGTCTACCGCGAGCGCGCCGCCTGCCGGCACTTCGGCGAGGGTTGCCGCGGACATCATGATGGAGCCGGCGCGCCGCATCTCCTCGTGGAGAAGACCCACGGCGTTGGTCTCGTGATCGTCCGATCGGAAGGAGTTGGAGCAGACGAGTTCAGCGAGGCCGTTGGTCTGATGCGCGAAGGTCTGCACCTCCGGCCGCATCTCGTGCAGCACAACCGGCACGCCGAGCGACGCCGCGGCCCATGCCGCCTCGCTGCCCGCCATGCCGCCGCCGATGATGTGAATGGGTTGCATCGCGCGCACGTAGCGTCTGGTGCGCGCCGATGCAACGCTCGGGCGACGATGCGCCCGAGCGGCCGTGCCGATCAGCCGAGGTAGAGGCCCACGGCGATGGCGGCAGCGGTGCCCCAGAAGATCAGGTAGCAACCGCCGAGAGCGAGGCGCACCGGAAGCTCCCGGAACTCCGCCTTCACCTCGGCGCTCGAGCTCGCGATGGTCTTCGCGTCGCCATGGATGAAGGGGCGGCCGCCGATCACCGGGATGGGCTTCGCGTTATGCGCCGCGGCGGCCGCGTGGTTCTTGGCGATCCAGTCCGGCCGCTTGGCGCTCTTGGTCTTCGTCTTCGAGGTCACAAACTGCTCGCTGTCGGGCGTCATATTCATGTCGGTCTCCACTGCCTGTCGCGCTGAGAAGTCGAGCGATTTATTGCGCCTTCAAGGGTTGCCAGCGCGTTTCGTTCCGAGATCGCTTCTATTGTGCAGAAATCGGAGTGCCGAACCGGCAGGTGGAATTGACGCCTCGAAGAACGGCCTGGGCGCTGTTATATCCCGCCTATGGAGGAGCCCATGACCAGCACCACCGAGACGCCTGTCCGCAGCCGCGACCTGAAGGACCGTGCTGCCCGCCACCCGGAGAAGGCCCATCGCGCGGACAATGCGAGCCCTTCAAAGCCGCCCTGGATCCGCGTGAAGGCACCGACGTCGGAGGGCTATCGGCAGACGCGGGACATCATGCGCGAGCACAAGCTCGTGACAGTCTGCGAGGAGGCCGGCTGCCCGAATGTGGGCGAGTGCTGGAGCCAGGGCCACGCCACCATGATGATCATGGGCGAGATCTGCACGCGCGGCT
>JBCBHB010000399.1:0-3642 GCA_038526025.1 Pseudomonadota bacterium | reverse complement strand
CGCCACCCGCGCCTCGATCGCATCCCAGATCGCGGCCGCGGCGTTGACGCCGCTGAAGCGCTCCAGCTCCTGGATGCCGGTGGGCGAGGTCACGTTGATTTCGGTGAGGTAGCCGCCGATGACATCGATGCCCACGAAGATCAGCCCATGCGCCTTCAGCACAGGGCCGAGGCGGTCGCAGATCTCGCGATCCCGCGGCGTAAGCTCGGATGGCTCGGCCCGCCCGCCCACATGCATGTTGGAGCGCGCCTCACCCCTCTGCGGCACCCGGTTGATGGCGCCCACCGCCTCGCCGTTCACAAGGATGACCCGCTTGTCCCCGTCCTTCACAGCCGGGAGGTAGGCCTGCGCCATCAGCGGCTCGCGGCTGATGCCGGCGAACATTTCCTGGAGCGAGGCGAGGTTTGAGTCCTCCGGGCGCAGGTGGAAGACGCCCGCGCCGCCATTGCCGAAGAGCGGCTTCACGATGATGTCGCCATGCTCGGCGCGGAAGGCGCGAAGATCGGTCAGCGAACGGGCGATCATCGTGGGCGGCATCAGGTCCGCGAAGTCGAGCACCATCAGCTTCTCGGGGCTGTTGCGCACCCAGAAGGGATCGTTGACCACGAGCGTTTTCGGATGGATGCGCTCGAGGAGGTGGGTGTTGGTGATGTAGGCCATGTCGAAGGGCGGGTCCTGGCGAAGCCAGACCACGTCCTCGGCCGACAGATCCCGCGTCTCGGGCGGTCCGAGGCTGAAATGCGGGGTGCCGCGGCGGACCTCCAGGGCCCAACCGCGCGCCCGAACCTCGCCATCGCGCCAGACAAGATCGGGCGCATGGTAGTAGAAGAGGCGGTGACCCCGGTCCGCCGCCTCGAGAGCGAGGCGGAAGGTGCTGTCGGCCGCCGGGTCCACCCCGGCGACGGCGTCCATCTGGAAGGCGACCCTGAGGCTCACGCGCGTTCCTCCCCTCTTCGAGACCGCCCCGCCATGGCAGAGCATGCCTGGCGAGACAAGGGTGAACCGCGCGTCGCCCCCGGCCCCGCACAGGGTCCGGGAGCCCTGTGCTCACAGGCGCGCGAGCGTCACACCGGCGGCTGGGTCGGCGCCGCCGCGAAGCGGCGCGGATCGTCGATCAGGAGCAGGTGGCTCACCACGCGGTCCACCCCTTCGACGCGCTGTGCGTGCCGCACCGCGCGCTCGATCTCTCGCGGCGACCGGGCGAGACCGGTCAGGTGCACGACGCCGTCGACCGTCTCGACCGAGATGTTGACCGCCGCGATGCCACCGTCCCGCACCAGGCGGTAGCGCAACGCGTTCGAGATGCCGACATCCCTCAGATAGCTGCGGGTACCGGCATCCTCGGCCACCGTGATCTCGTTGGTGACGCCAGCAACACCGGCCGGCACCCAGGCAATGCGCTCCGCCGCGATCCGGTCTTCGCGATCCGGTACGCTACCGGTGAGAACGACCCTTCCCTCCGTCACCGCAACGGCCACGTCGCGATAGAGTTCGCCGGAATGCTGACCCATCCGAGCGGCGATCGAGAGCTCGATCTCCGTGTCGGTCAGCGCCGCCATGGTCGGCCGTTCCTGCACCACGGAACGCGTGAGCACGGCACCCGAGCCGACGACGGCGACGGGCGCACAAGCTTGAACGACCGCCGCTGCGACCAGCGCGGCCCAAAGCCCTAGCGATTTGTTCATCTTTCCTGCTGCCTCAATACTGCTCGGCGCTGCAGGCGTTTCTGATCACCGCGCTGACACCGTCTGGCCCAGTTACCGCCAGATCGAAGCGACAGCGCGGCACGACACCCGTCTGTTGCGCATGACGCAGCATATACTCTTCGGCCGCAGTCTCCAAGCGCCGCCACTGGCGCGCGCCAACGGGGCAGTCCCCGCCAAGCCCAGCCCTCCGGCGCTTCACTTCAACGAAAACGAGGACGTCGCCCTCCCGCGCCACGATGTCGAGCTCGCCACCCTGCATCCGGCACCGTCGCGCCAGGATCTCGGCCCCGTCACTTTCGTAAGCGCGCGCGACGCCTTCTTCGGCCAAAAGGCCGGCCATGGCGTTCCGATGGCCGCGCGTGCGGCGCCGATCACTCGGCATGGAGACCCGCATGACGAACGACACCCCGCTTCCGACACTGCCCATCGACCAATGCGACGATAGCTCAACACGCCTAACGCTCCCCTAATCAGGGGATGATTTCGAGAGCGTCACGGCCCGGGCATAGATGCCACGCCGGGGCAAGCCGAGTGCCGAAGCCACATGGCTTGCGGCGTCCTTCACACTCATCTGCGCGAGGGCTTCGATGAGCGCGCTGTCGATATCGGCCTCAGAGGCCGCCACGGTCGCCTCGGGCGGGCCAACGACCAGCACGATCTCGCCCCGGGGCGGCCCGTCCGCCGCCAGGGCCGATGCGAGCTCCCCCAGCGCTGCACGACGGACTTCCTCGAAGCGCTTCGTCAACTCCCGCGCGAGCGCCGCACGGCGTGTGGACCCGAATGCCTCGGCCATCGCCGCGACGCTCTCGACCACACGATGGGGGCTCTCGAAGAGCACGAGCGTTGCGGGCACACCGGAAAGCTCGGCAAGAAACCGCGCCCGCGCGGCAGCTTTCGGGGGCGGAAACCCGGCGAACATGAACCGATCCGTCGGCAAGCCGGAGAGGCTGAGCGCCACCAGGGCCGCGGAGGGCCCCGGCAGCGCGGTCACCGCATGGCCGGCTTCGGCCGCCAACCGCACAAGACGGAAGCCAGGATCGGCGATGAGCGGGGTGCCGGCATCGGTGCAATAAGCGACCGACCGCCCCTCCTCGAGCCACGCTGCGATCCGTGGGCGCGCTTCGGCCCCGTTCCGGTCGTGATAGGGCTGCACGGGCCGGTCGCGCAGCGCGATGCCATGGATCTCCATGAGGCGACGGGTTGTTCGCGTGTCCTCCGCTGCGATGGCATCGCAACTTGCCAGGAGATCGAGCGCGCGCAGCGTGATGTCGCGCGCGTTGCCGATGGGCGTGGCCACCAGATAAAGCCCGGGCGCCGGCCGCGATGGCCCGCCTGAGGCGGGCGACGGGCCCTCCGCCGCTCCTGGATCACCGCCGCGAGGGCCACCCTGCATGTCGCCTGTCCTTCCACCATCGGGCGCCACCGCGACGCAGCGGCTGCCAGCCGGCGCTGCGCGCCATGTCGCCCCACCCCTGCGTTTACATTTCTATGCTTCGATGCAAGTGTCCGCGCCGAAAGGTTGCCTGCCAATCGTCGCCTCCGGCGCCCATCGCGCGCCCGCCTCACGGCGTGCCAGTAGGTGACGAAGCAGTCGGCGCAGGGGTCGGCCCAGGGGTCGATGCAGGGGTCGATGCAGGGGTCGATGCAGGGGTCGGCGCGTGAGAGGAGCAGCAGACGCATGAGCGTTCTTGGCAGTACCGCTAGCGGCTATTCCAACGTCTTTCGGCGTGCGGTTGCGCTTGCCCTGATCACGGTCGTTGCGGCCTGCACGTCTGCACCGCGATCGCAGGGCCCCGCCGGGGAGACGGCAGCCGAAGCGCCCGCCCCCACGGCGGCGCCAAGCAGGCCCTCCGGCGGTCCGACAGAGATCGCGATCCTCGTACCCCTCGGCGCGGCGGATCAGCGCGCCGCGGCCAGTGCCGCCGCGATCCTGAAG
>JBCBHB010000398.1:0-3643 GCA_038526025.1 Pseudomonadota bacterium | reverse complement strand
GCACCCGGTCGTCGGACACGACGCGCCCGTCGATCAGCACCCGCCCCGCATTCTGCCGCTCGACCCCTGCCGCGACCCGCAGGGTCGTCGACTTGCCGCAGCCCGAGGGCCCCAGCACACAGACAATCTCACCCGGAGAGACGGAGAGCGAGACACCGTCCACCGCCGTCACCCCGTCGAACATCACGCGAATGTCCTCCAGCGCAAGCCGCGGCGGCTCGGTCAGGCAGGTGTCGGTGGTGTCGGGGGTGTTTGCCAAGCGTCTTTCCCTGGCGGCTTCCTGGCGGCCGCGTAAACACGACCTTTCTGCTCGGGTGCTTCCGAGGTAGCAACGATGGACCAAAGAGGCAAGGCATCGCCGGCCTTCCTGACGTCGGTCAATGTCGCAGCGCGCCCGATGCGTACCGTCCCCATCGAACGGGAACGGCAGTGGGAGGGTACGCCATGCACGCCGAGATCAGCGCCAGCACGCAGAAGCCACCAGCCAGCAACAGGCCGCCGCTCCTCAGCGTCCGCGACGTGGACTTCTGGTACGGTGAGAAACAGGCGCTCGAGGCCGTCGATCTCGACATCTACCCCGGTGAGGTGATCGCCTTCATGGGCCCCTCCGGTTGCGGCAAGACCACGCTCCTGAAGCTCTTCAACCGCATGCAGGACGACGTGCCGGGGGCCCGGCACAGCGGCCGCATCACGCTCGACGGCGACGATATCCACGGGGCGGAGATCGATCCCCCGCTCCTGCGGCGCCGCTTCGGCTGGGTTGCCCAGAAGCCCAACCCGTTCGTGGACAGCGTGTGGGAGAACGTCGCCTACGGCCCGCGCCTTCACGGGCTCTACGAGGGCGCGGCGCTCGACGACCATATTCGCCGCTGCCTTGCCCGCGCGCATCTCTGGGACGAGGTGAAGGACCGGCTCGGCGACAGCGGGCTCGAGCTCTCCGGCGGCCAGCAGCAGCGGCTCTGCATCGCCCGCGCGCTCTCCACCGATCCGGACGTGCTGCTGATGGACGAGCCCTGCTCCTCGATCGACCCCATCGCCACCGCCGGCATCGAGGCGCTGATCCGGGAGATCGGCAAGACCCTCAGCGTCGTCATCATCACGCACAACCTCTTCCAGGCGCGGCGGATCGCGGACCGCGTGGCCTTCTTCAAGCTCGGCAGGCTACTTGAAGTGGGGCCGACCGACAGGGTTTTCGACGCCCCGCAGCACGCGGAGACGAAAGCCTACCTCGCCGGCGCATTCGGCTGATCCTGTGCCCACCGGCGGCTAGGCAAGGCAGGGGCGCATCCGCTATAGCGCGCCCCATGCCAGACGATACGCCCAGCAACATCGCCCTGCCCCCGGAGGTCGCCCGCCGGCGGACCTTTGCGATCATCTCGCACCCGGATGCGGGCAAGACGACGCTGACCGAGAAGCTGCTGCTCTATGGCGGCGCCATCCAGATGGCCGGCCAGGTGCGCGCGAAGGGCGAGGCGCGGCGCACGCGCTCGGACTTCATGAAGATGGAGCAGGACCGCGGCATCTCGGTCTCCGCCTCCGCCATGTCGTTTCCCTATGGCGACAACTGGTTCAACCTCGTCGATACGCCGGGGCACGAGGACTTCTCGGAGGACACCTATCGCACGCTCACGGCGGTGGATGCGGCGATCATGGTGATCGACGGCGCGAAGGGCGTGGAGAGCCAGACCCGCAAGCTCTTCGAGGTCTGCCGCCTCCGCGATCTGCCCATCCTCACCTTCTGCAACAAGATGGACCGGGAGAGCCGCGAGACCTTCGAGATCATCGACGAGATCCAGGAGGCGCTCGCCCTCGATGTGGTGCCCGCGAGCTGGCCGATCGGGATGGGCCGCGAGTTCTTGGGCGCCTACGACCTCTTCCGCGACCGCCTCGAGCTGATGGACCGGGCCGACCGGAACAAGCGCGCCGAGAGCGTGGCGCTCGAGGGGCTCGACGATCCGAAGCTTGCCGGCCATCTGCCCGAGGATCGGCTTGAGGCCCTGCGCGAGGAGGTCGAGATGGCGCGCGGGCTCCTGCCCGAGTTCGATCGCAGCGCCTTCCTCGGCGGGTCGATGACCCCGATCTGGTTCGGCTCGGCGCTCAACTCCTTCGGCGTGAAGGAGCTGATGGAGGGCGTCTCGGCCTATGCGCCGCCGCCCCAGCCGCGGCGCACCGATGCGCGCCAGGTGGCGGCGGACGAGAAGAAGGTCTCGGGCTTCGTTTTCAAGGTGCAGGCCAACATGGACCCCAAGCACCGGGACCGTGTCGCCTTCGTGCGCCTCTGCAGCGGGCATTTCCAGCGTGGCATGAAGCTGAAGCATGTGCGCGCGGGCAAGCCGATGGCGATCTCGAATCCCGTGCTCTTCCTGGCATCGGACCGTGAGCTGGCGGAAGACGCCTGGGCGGGCGACATCATCGGCATTCCGAACCACGGCCAGCTTCGCATCGGCGATGCGCTGACGGAGGGCGAGGATCTGCGCTTTGCCGGCATCCCCTCCTTCGCGCCGGAGCTGCTCCAGGCCTGCCGCGCGGGCGACCCGATGAAGGCCAAGCACCTCGACAAGGCGCTGACCCAGTTCGCCGAGGAGGGGGCCGCCAAGCTCTTCAAGCCCGCCATCGGTTCGGGCTTCATCGTCGGCGTTGTCGGGCAGCTGCAGTTCGAGGTGCTCGCGAGCCGGATCGAGATCGAATACGGCCTGCCCGTCCGCTTCGAGCCCACACAGTACAGCTCAGCGCGCTGGGTGAGCGGGGATGACGACGCGGTCGAGGCCTTCCAGAAGGCGTATCGCGGACAGATGGCCACCGATCATGACGGCGATCCGGTGTTCCTGACCCGGATCCAATTCGACATCGACCGTGCCGAGCGCGATCATCCCGAGGTGAAGCTCACCGCGACGAAGGAGACGCTGGTCTAGCGTCTCCGCGCCGCTTGCGCGCGCCCTCAGCGCACCCACTCAGAGAAAGGTCGTGTCGGCGAGGCGCTGGCTGCGGGCGCGACGCAGCGCCCTGATCTCCGCCGTGTGGTTCCCCCGCTGTCGGCGCCGGCGTAGCGCGTTGCGCTGCGCGGCTTCCACGCCCATCAGGAAGGCACCGACCGCGACGAGAAAGGCGCCGATCAGCAGCCCCTCCTCGGTCTGCGCAGCGGCGATGAGCTCGGCGACCTGGGCACCAACGTCGAGTGCAGGCTCCGGCACGGCAACACGAGAAACCATAGACACCACTCCTTACAAACACCCGGCGTACACACCACCGGAACGCGAACCACGACGCTCAACATGCCCCGTCAGTTGCCAAGAAACGGTAAAGATGCCCGACGCCTTGTTGCACGAAACAGCGCCCCAGCGCGCGCTCCCCAACCCCGACAAGCGGCCATGCAACGGATTTCATTGACATCCTGCGTATGAAAGCGCATGAGGCGCGCGTAAACGCAGGGCGCCAATACGGGTGCCCGGGCCGCGCGACCTAGGCGGCCACCCGAAAACCGCCAAACCCGTCGCTGGCTACTTACAGGAACTCAATGAAATTCAGTGAACTCGAACTCGATCCCAAGGTGCTGCAGGCGATCGAGGAAGCGGGCTACGAAAGCCCCACTCCCATCCAGGCGCAGGCCATCCCGGAAGCGCTGAAGGGACGTGACGTCATCGGC
>JBCBHB010000397.1:0-3645 GCA_038526025.1 Pseudomonadota bacterium | reverse complement strand
CACGAGATGGGGCATGTGATCCACCGCGACCCCACCGTCGGCGTGCTGCGCGCCGCTGGTACCGCCGGCATCTTCAGCGTGGTGCTGGGGGACATCTTCGGCGCCGGCATTCTGGCCGCCGCCGGCGAAGCGATGCTGAACGCGGACTATCAGCGCGAGGTCGAAACACGGGCAGACCAGGAAGCGCTCAAGATGCTCGCGGCGGCGGGCTTGCCGAGCCAGCCCTTCTCCGCCTTCTTCCTGCGCCTGCGCGAGGAATACGGCGATACCTCCGCGGTCATGGCCTATTTCGCCTCCCACCCCTCCCACAAGGAACGCGCGGATCGGGCGGCGGGGGCCGACACTGTGGGCAACACCTTCGAGCCCGTGCTGAGCGACCGCGACTGGGTGGCCCTGCAGAACATCTGCGCCACTACGGGCTAGGCGCGGTCAGCCGAAACGCCACATCGGCCGAAAGCGGGCCCACCGGCTCGGCCGTCCCTTCCGCCGCCAGCTGCAACAGTGTGGCAAGGACGTTGCGCGCAGCGGCCGGCATGAGCGCCGGCGGCGTATCGGTATAGAGCCTCGCCGCAAGCGCCGGGGCGGCGGCAGGCGCATCCGCCAGGGCCGCGATCAGCCCGTCCCGCCGTGCCTTACGGTGGGCGATGTGCTGGGCCAGAAGCGCTGCCGGGTCCGGCACCGCGGGCCCATGGCCGGGCAGGAAGCACGCATCGTGACCCGACGAGGCCATCGCCTGCACGAGCGCCCGCAACCGCTCCAGGGTCGCAACCTGCGCGGCCATATCCCCTTCCGGCGGCGAGACGAGCGTCGTCGACCACCCCATCACAGCATCGCCGGTAAAGACCGTCCCGCTCCCTTCGAGCCGGAAGGAGAGATGGTTCGAGAGATGACCCGGTGTGTGGAGCGCGATGAGCCGACGCTCGCCGAACGCCACGGCCTCGCCATCGGCCAGGCAGCGGTCGGGCACGAAACCCGCATCCGCTCCCTCCCCGCCGGCCAGCGCCGCCGCGCCGGCCCCCGCGGCCAGGGCCTGCATCTGCGCGCTCATCCCCGCGCCGTGGCGCCCGAAGGCCAGCACGGGGGCGCCCGTTGCCGCGGCCAGCGCCGGCGCCCCGGGGCTGTGGTCCACATGGCTGTGCGTCACGAGAATGGCCGCGAGCCGCCGCCCGCCCAACGCCGCCAGCAGGGCGGTCCGGTGGGCCGCATGCTCGGGCCCGGGATCGATCAGCACCGCTTCATCGCCCGAACCCACCAGGTAGCAGCGCGTCCCCGACTGCGTCATGGGCGAGGGGTTCGGCGCCGTCACCCGCAGGATGCCCTCGCCGAGCTGCTCCGCGCGCCCGTAAGCCGCTTCGGTGTCGCTCATTCCCGCCTCCGGCCTTGTCCCCGCCCGCCTGACGGGCTTATGCGGTCGGACCATGCAGGCGCCCGCTGCCCGTCTCAAGCGCTACCTGCCGCGCAGCCTCTTCGGCCGCGCGTTCCTCATCCTCGTGCTCCCCATCGTGCTGCTGCAGGGCGTCGTCACCACGGTGCTCGTCACCCGCCACTACGACAGCGTAACCCTGCAGATGAGCTCCGGCGTCGCGCGCGAGCTCGACTATCTCGTCGAGCAGGTCGAGGAGGCCGAGAACCTCTGGCGCGCGCGCCAGCTCCTGGCCAATGTCGGCCCGCCCCTGCGCATCGCCTTCCGGCTCGACGCCCGCGCCGACGAGCTGCCGCCCGCCAAGCCCGCCGGCTTCTGGGATTTCACGGGCCATGTGATCGAGGAGACCGTGACCGGCGGCCTCGAACGCCCTGTCACGCTCGACCTCGCGAGCACGGACAAGACCGTGGTGATCCGCATCCTGACCGCGCGCGGCGTCCTCACCGCCGCCGTGCCAAGGCGCCAGCTCAACCCGACCAACCCGCACCAGCTCATCATCCTGACCACGGTCGTCGCCCTCGGCCTCGTGGCGGTGGCCCTCGTCTTCCTGCGCAACCAGGTGCGCCCCATCCGCGAGCTTGCCCGCGCCGCGCAGGATTTCGGCCGGGGCCGCCCCGCCCTCCTCCGTCCCTCCGGGGCCGAGGAAGTCCGCCGGGCGGGGCACGCCTTCCTCGAGATGCGCACCCGGCTCGAGCGTCAGATCCAGAGCCGCACCGCCATGCTCTCCGGCGTGAGCCACGACCTGCGCACCCCCCTCACGCGCATGAAGCTCAGTCTCGCCATGATGCCCCAGGACGATGAGAACCGCGCGCTCAGCCAGGACGTGATGGAGATGGAGCGGATGCTCGAGAGCTTCCTCGCCTTCGCCCGCGGCGAGGCAGGGGAGGAAGCGGCCCCGGCAGATCTCGTCGTTCTGGTGGAGGAGGTCGCGGCGGGCGCGGAGCCGCTCGGCGCCCGGCCCGAGGTCGAGACCGACCGCGAGACCGCGGCCTCCCCGGTCGTCTCCGTCCGCCGGAACTTCCTCAAACGCGCGCTGGTCAACCTCGTGGAGAACGCCCGTCGCTATGGCGGCCACACCCGCCTGACCCTGCGCCTCACCCGCCGCACGGCGGAGATCGTGATCGAGGACGACGGCCCCGGCATCCCCGAAGACCGGCGCGAGGAAATGCTGCGCCCCTTCACACGGCTCGACCCCGCGCGGGGCCAGGATGCCGGCGGCGGTACCGGCCTCGGTCTCTCCATCGCGCTCGAGGCCGCCCGCGCGCATGGCGGCACGCTCGAGCTCGACCGCAGCCCCCGCCTCGGCGGCCTGCGCGCCACCCTTCGCCTGCCCCGTTAGCCCGCGCCACACGGCGCTCGCTCCGGGCGCGGCGGGCGGGCGGGCCGCTGAGGACCGCCAGGTCCGACGCCGGGGCGACCAGACAGCCCGCGCCCAGACCGAGCGCCGCTCGCCTCTCAATGCATGCGCGCGCCCGGCGCCACCGCCTGCTCCGGCGCAATCAGCACGATCCCGCCGGCGTCGTCGCTCACCCCCAGTGTCAGCACTTCCGACATGAACGGGCCGATCTGGCGCGGCGGAAAGTTCACCACCGCCATCACCATCCGCCCCACCAGGGTCTCGGGCGTATAATGCGCGGTGAGCTGCGCGGAGGTCTTCCGCTCGCCGATCTCCGGTCCGAAATCGATCCAGAGCTTGATCGCGGGCTTGCGCGCTTCCGGGAACGGTTCCGCCCGCACCACCCTGCCCGCACGGATATCCACCTTGAGGAAATCTTCGAACCCGATCTCCGCCGCCCGCTCGCCCATATCGGTCTCCTTGCCTGACCAGACCGAGCGCTAGCAGAGCGCAAGGCACGAAAAAAGCCGCCCCGGGTCTCCCCGGAGCGGCCCCGCGCAGCGTACCGCGCGTTATCCGTCTTGGTCAGTTCAGGCCTTGGCGGCGTCGAACTGCGCCTTGAGCTCGGCCATGGCCTCCTCGAAACGCGCCTTGACGATCTCGAAAGCCTCGGTGTTGGCCTTCTGCGCCATCTCCGTCAGCTCCTGAGCGTCCTTGACGGCCTTCTCGAGCGCCACGCGCGCGGCGTCCACGTTCTTCTGCGCCTGGTCGGCGGTCATCGGCTGGCCCTGCAGCTCGGAGACGGCGTCCTTCATCTGGGCCATCGCCTCTTCGGCCATCGCGACCTGGCGCTTGTAGACGCTCTGGTAGCCGGCCATCGCAACCT
>JBCBHB010000396.1:0-3648 GCA_038526025.1 Pseudomonadota bacterium | reverse complement strand
ATCAGCCGCAGCGCGCGAGGCAGGCGCAGGGCTTTCCTGGGTGGCCAGCGCGGAAACGCCGGCAAGCGCCCAGAGGGCGGCGGCCGCCAAGGCCACACAGGAAAGCCCTGCGCCTGCCTCGCGCGCTGCGGCTGATGGTTCGGCCGAGGCTGAGGCATCCGACACGTCGGGTGCCGGTGACGCGCCCGCCGCAGGGGGCACCGCCGCGGACGACACCGACGCGACGGCTGATGACGGCACGGTCGTCGTCGATTTCCTCAACCAGCCGGTGGAGGGCGACCTCGACACGATCCTCGAGCGCGGCTTCCTGCGGATCGGCACCATCTACGACCCGCTTTTCTTCGCCTATAACGGCGCCGACGAGTACGGCGCGGTGGCGGATCTGGCGAAGGAACTCGCCAAGCACCTGAAGAGCAAGTTCGGGAAGGCAGCGCGCACGCTCACCGTCGTGCCGATCCCCATGCCGCGGGACGAGCTGCTCGACGCGCTCGACGAGGGGCGTGTCGAACTGGTGGCTGCGAACCTCACGATCACGCCGGAGAGGGCAGGGCGCGTGGCCTTCACCGACCCGATGATCAAGGAGGTGCGGGAGGTTGTCGTCACCGGGCCGGAACTGGGCGATCTTTCCTCGCTCGACGACCTTGTGGAGACCGGGCTGCATCTCAGGGCCTCGAGTAGCTATGCCGAGCATCTGGCGGCGCTCAATGCCGAGCGAACGGAAGCGGGCAAGGCGCCGATCCCGACCACGGCCGTGGACGAACGGCTGCAGGATCACGACCTTCTCGAACTGGTTGCGGCGGGTGTCGTGCCCGCGGTTCCGGTCGACGATCACAAGGCGGCGCTATGGGCGCAGGTTTTCGAGGGGCTGGTGATCCATGAGGGCCTGGTTCTGAACGAAGGCGGCGAGGTCGCCTGGGCGGTGAAGCAGGATCGGCCGAAGCTGCTCGAAGCGCTGAACGGTTTCGTGGCGTCGGCCAAGAAGGGGACCGAGCTCGGCAACATCATCTTCAACCGTTACCTCGGCGACCCGGAGCGGATCGCCAATGCGCTTGGCGCAGAGCCGACGGCGCGCCTGCGCGAAGTGCTTGGTTTCATCAGGGAGTTCGCGGCGGCGTATGACTTTGAGCCGCTGATGATCGCCGCGCAGGGCTTTCAGGAAAGCCGGCTCGACCAGTCGAAGCGCAGCAGCGCCGGGGCGGTTGGCATCATGCAGCTTCTCCCCTCCACGGCCCGCGACAAGAACGTGAACATCCCCGATATCTCCACCGCCGAGAAGAACGTGGAGGCCGGGGTGAAGTATCTCCGCTTCCTGCGCGACCGGTACTTCAGCGAGGAGGGCGTCGCGCCGGAGGACCGGGTGTTCATGAGCCTTGCCGCCTACAACGCGGGCCCGGGCAACATCCGCAAGGCGCGCGCGCGGGCGGAGAAGATGGGGCTCGACCCGGATGTGTGGTTCGACAATGTCGAGATCGCTACCGCCCGCGTGGTGAGCCGCGAACCGGTGATCTACGTGCGCAACATCCTGAAGTATTACACCAGCTACACGCTCTACCGGGAACTCGCCGAGGCCGACGCGGACGCCGCCCCGCAGAGCGAGTGACGGCGGATGCAGCGCGGGGCCGCGAGCCTGGTGGTGCGGTGGCACTGTCTCCAGGGCGGCATGTCCACGACCACCTGGCCGGCCGACGCTCAACCCTAGGGCGATCTCGTGTAGAAAACTCAAATTCCACCAGTCGGTTGTCGCTTGCTCTTCGGGTGGTCCGGAGACCAAACATGGAACAACCGTGCGTCCGGGGCGATGTCGGCCAACCGAAATCTCTGGAAAGGGGGCGCTCAGATGGCTCCACCGATGGAACGTGATCTTGCGGCCGGTGTGCTGGCCGGTGTCACCCTTGTAGGCGGCATGACGGGGAGTGCTTCCGCGGTGGGCGTGGGGGTGCAGACGGGTGAGTTCAGCACCAATCAGAATAATGTACAGGTCATAAGTCCGGTGAGCTTCGACGTTACCTTCGAAGCCTATACCGGTGCCGCACCGCTCGAGGCGGTCATCCTGACGGTCGACACGACGGGATCCATCGCGGCGAGGTTGCTCGATACCCAGGTATCGCTGCAGCTCACGGGGGTGAACTACAACGAAGGCGTTTCTCAGACCATCGGGGCGCTTTCGAACACCACGTCGTTCGACTTCGACATCGGTCCTGGTGATCTGCTGGCGGAAGACCTGATCGACGGCGTTGTGGGTGTCGAGACCTTCCTGTCCGAGACCTTGTTCCGCTTCTCGCTGTCGCCGTCCGATCCGGAGTTCGTGAGCGAGGACAGTACTGGCAGCTTCCAGTGGTCCGGCGACATCTCGCTCGAATACGTGGCCTCCCCGGTCCCGCTGCCCGGCGCGTTGCCGCTCCTCCTCGTCGGCGCCGGGGCGCTGGCCGGTATGAGGCTCCTGCGCCGCGAGGACTAGAGAGCCCGCCAGCCCTCCTGTCCGGCGTCCGTTATCAGGCCGCAGGCATCCTCCTGCCGGACAGTGTCGGCGATGAAGCTCGGACCTCTACCAGCGTTGGAAAGGGCCTGCCTTCGGCACAGGTTCGCGCCGGGCTTCGCGCAGGGCGACGATCCGCAGGGCTGGTGCGGGGTCGCTCACGACCTTGCCGACGGCCGAAACGTCAGCCGTTTTGGTCAGGAGGATGACCAGACCGGGCTCGTCCAGGCGCGTTTGCCATGGGCGTCGATCGCGGTCAGGCGCAGCCATGGTGAAGGCGCGAGCGGGCCGTAGGGCAGCGACACGGCTGTCAGCCCGTCACCGTGCCGCGTGACCGCTTCGGTGCCCTGGCCCTGCAGGGCGACCGTCCTCACAGGGCTCATCTCGATCTCTACGGTGTCGGCGCCCCAATCCACCGACCAGATCTCGGGCCCGGTGGAGGCGTAGTAGTGCCCCTGCTTGAGTGCCGCGACCAACTGCTCCGGCGTGTTGTCCTCAGCCCTGACCATGACCCAGCCGCCGCAGGCGTCCGGCGTGTCGAAATGAGCATCGTCCGAGGCAGTGAGCGAGAGCCGGCGGCCCCGGTTGAGCAACGCCTCCGCGATGTGCAGGCCCGAACCCCGGTCCCGATCCATTGCGGCGGAATGGTTGTAGATCTCGACGGCGTGGGCCGCCTCGATCGAGAGCGCATCGGCCAGCGTGAGCTGCGAGGCTTCCGGATGGGCGACGATCACGAAGGCGCCGGCGTCGCGCGCGCGCTGGGCGAGTTGAGCGGCGGTCTCCTGGTCGGGGCGAGGCTCGAAATCGGGCGCGGCGGGCGGCGTGAAATCCGGTGGCAGCCCCACCACAACCAGGTGCCAGATCTCGCCGTTCGCCATCGCGCCAGCATGCATCTCGGCCCCCGGGACCAGGGTCAGCCCCTCGACCGGCGCGTTGCCGAGGTCCGTGATCGGGTAGCCGTACATGCCCACGAAGTGATCGCTCAGCACCAGAAAGTCGTACCCCTGGCCCCGGTAGTGCCGCGCGACATCCCCAGGCGGCAGGACCCCGTCGGAGCGGGTGCTGTGCGTGTGAAGGTTGCCGCGCCAGAATGTTCCCGGGCGCTGGAAGGGGTTCTGTGCGTTACGCGTCATGGCGACCTTCAGCGTGTTTGGGCGCGTTGCGTCGGCGCG
>JBCBHB010000395.1:0-3649 GCA_038526025.1 Pseudomonadota bacterium | reverse complement strand
CTGGATGGCGCGGCTTGGCGCAGTGCGCAGGATAGGCCGGTCCGACGTCGATCGGCTCCTTATGGTCGGCGCGTCTTGCCGAGGTCGGGAGTGTCGCGCGACGAGCGAGGGACGGCAGCCTCAAATGCTGGCTCGCCGAGACCGATCCTTTTCTCAGCGTAGCCACGGAAGCCGCCTGATCATGCCCTCAGGCCATCTCGGAATTCCCACGACCCTCGACGGACGCGACCCACCTGAGATGTGCTAGGATCGTCTATCTGCTTCCGCCCGGCTGCAGCGACGAGGATCGCCGTTAGCGCGTGTTGACCGCGTCCCTGCTCTCCTCTGCAAGTTGCTTCAGGTCCGCGGCGGTGAAGTCGCGTCGAAGCGCCAATTGCTATCCCACGCCTACCACCCTGCCGCTTTCGACCGAGAGACAGAGATCGATGCCGCTGGGGCCCGAAGAGAGTCCGCGCAAGCGCAGGCTACCACTCCTCAAAGTGCAGAACGATGAAGCTCAGTGTTCAATCGATCGCTGTTGTTTCGGTGATGACCTCCGCAAGAGACTGAAAAAACTTTGCAGCGAGTTTCGTTGCAGTGCTTTGGATCAGCCGGCTACCGAGTTGTGCGATCTTGCCCCCGACATCCGCCTTCGCCGTGTAGCGCAGGACAGTCTGGTCTCCATCGGCAACGAGTGTCACGTCCGCCCCGCCTTTGGCATGGCCCGCAACGCCGCCGCTGCCGTGACCGGACAGGGAAAACGCGTCAGGGGCACCAGTCTTGTCGAGCTCGACCTCGCCGCTGAACCTTGCCTTCACGGGGCCGACCTTCAGCACGACCTTCGCTTCAAGCTTGGTGTCCGAGTGTTGGATCAGCTCCTCGCATCCCGGGATGCACTGCCGCAGCACCTCCGGGTCGTTCAGCGCGGCGTAGACCACGTCCTTGGGGGCATTGATGACGATCTCGTCCGCGAGTTCCATGCTGGGTCCTTTCTGTCAGCGTTGAAGGTCGAGAGCCGCACGCCGCGCGGCATGCTTGGGGTCGGCCGGCGCCACGATGGGATCGCTTGCCTCAGGCATGGGGTCGCTTTGCCTGCTTGCGCCGGATCTGCACGAGCTCGGCAAGGATCGAGAGTGCGATCTCTTCGGGCGTCACCGCGCCGATATCCAGGCCGGCCGGGGCCTTCACCGCATCGATCAGCGCACGATCCAGACCGCCAGCTTCCAGGCGATCGGCCAGCGTCGCGAACTTGCGGGTGCTGCCGACGAAGGCGACAAAGGCGGACGGCACGCTCAGCGCGCGCTGCAGGGCATCCATGTCACCCTGTCCCTGGGTTGCGATCACGATTGCAGGAGGTCGGTTTTGCGCGCCGGCCACCTCCCGCGCCACGGCGGTGACGGTCCAGTGGAACTGCGGCGCCAGGGTAGCGAGCGCTTCTGCCACCGGCGATGTGCCCAGGATGACGAGCTCGGGAGCCGGCAGACAGGGCTCGATGAAAATGTCGATCGTGCCGCGGGAGGGGCAGCCATTGCGGGCGTATTGCATGCCATCGAGGACCGTGCCCGGGGTGATGCCCTGTTCGGCCAGCAGCTCCTCGGGCGCGACGGACACGAGCTGCGGGACGCCGCTCTTCAACGCCTCCAGCGCCACACGCCGGACCGCGCCGCGGATGCAACCGCCCCCCAGCCAGCCATGCAGGATCTTGCCCTCGGCGCTGAGCAGTGCCTTGGCGCCCGGCGGGGCTGCCGTCGCACCGACCGTGCGCACGATGGTGGCAAACGCAAAGGGCTGGTTCTCGTCCCGCAGCTTCTGGGCCGCTTCGGCGAGGTCTTGGGAAAGGATCTCGGCCGAGGTCATAGCTTGGCGAGCTCCCGCTCGAGATCCGCCAGGTCCGCCAGTGTGTTGGCCGCGCGGAAGAGATCCAGATGCGGCAGTGCTGCCGTCATCCCAGCGGCCACCGGCTCGTAGTCGCGCCAGCCCTTCAGCGGGTTCAGCCAGATAACGGTGCAGCCCCGTTTGCGAAGCTGCGCCAGCGCCTCGCCCAGGATCTCGGGCGCGCTGGTGTCGTAGCCGTCGGAGAGTATCAGCACCACCGTCCGCCCGTCGACGAAGGTCTTGGCGTAGCTGCCGGCAAAGCGCTGCAGACATGGCCCGATCTTTGAGCCGCCGCCGAACCCGTCGGCCATCAGCGACATCCGCCCGATGGCGCGCAGATGGTCCTTGTCGCGCAGGGCCTCGGTGATCCGCACCAGCCGGGTGTGGAAAAGATAGGCGTCCGTGGCAGGATCGGCGCGCATGAGGCCGGACAGAAATGCCAGGAACACCTGGGCATAAACTCCCATCGAGCCCGACACATCGCAGAGCGCTGCGATCCTTCGCGTCCGGTCCGGGCGGCGCTTGCGTAACAGACGCAGGGGCTCTCCGCCGGTTGCGAGGCTTTGCCGGATGGTCTTGCGGAAGTGCAGACGATCGCCCCGGCGGGCTGCGATGCGCCGGCGCGAGCGGCGGTCGCGCAGGGCGGCACCGAGGCGATGGGCAACGGCTTCCGCCGCCGCGACGTCCTCGGGCCTGACCAGATCGCGCAGGTCCTTTCTCGCGAGGCTCTGGATCTCTGTCGCGACCAGCTTGCCAGTGCCGTCACCATCGGCCTCGCCATGACCCCCAAGGGGCGCAGTCGGAGACCCTGCGGCGCCTCGGTCCGCGCCCACGCCATCACGCGACGACCGGATCGCGTCGCTGCCCTGCGGGGGTGAGGGCACGACCTTCTGACGCACTCGGCCGGCATCCATCCAGTACGCGTCGAAGAGCGCGTCGAACCGTTCCGCCTCCTCCTTGCACCCAGTGCAGACAGCGCGGAGCGTCTGGCGGCAATGCGCGGGCATGACGGCACCGATGACGTCCAGCGCCTCGAGCGCACAGCCACTCTCGCCGACCCCCAGACGGAAGCCGTTCTGGCGCAGATGCGCGACAAAGCCCGTCACGCGCGCCGCAGGGCCGGTATCGCGGGCAGCGAAGCGTGTCACCCGCGTCATGCTGCACGCCCCGCGATCCTCGCGGCGACCTCGACGGTGATCTGTGCCCGGTCCCGCTGGGTCTTGAGCAAGGTCGTCAGCGTCGCCTGCAGCACCTCGGGGTTCTCGGTCAGATCCGCGATCCCGAGTCCCATGAGCGCCGCAGCGAAATCCAGCGTCTCGGCGATGCCCGGCGATTTCTCCAGCTCCTCCTGCCGGAGACGCTGCACGAAGCCCACCACCTGCGCGGCAAGGCTCGCCTCGATCACCGCACAGCGCGCCTCGAGAATAGCAACCTCGGTCGCCCGGTCGGGATAGTCGACATAGGTGTAAAGACAGCGCCGGCGCAGCGCATCGGAGAGGTCGCGCGTGCCGTTCGAGGTCAGGATCACAACCGGCCGGCTGGTCGCCGTGATGGTGCCGAGCTCGGGGATCGAGACCTGATAATCCGCGAGGATCTCGAGCAAAAAGGCCTCGAACTCCTCATCGGCACGGTCGATCTCGTCGATCAGCAGAACGGGGGGCGTGTCCTGCGAGATTGCCGCCAGCAATGGGCGCTCCAGCAGGAAGTCGCGCGAGAAGATGCGCACCTCGACCGCCTCGCCGGTCTCGCCGGCTTCGGCCGCGGCCCGGATGGTCAACAGCTGGCGCTGGTAGTT
>JBCBHB010000394.1:0-3655 GCA_038526025.1 Pseudomonadota bacterium | reverse complement strand
GCGGGCTTTCGTTTGCAGATGCGAAACAGTTTACTTTCGACGCTGGCAATCTCTCGCTAGGCTGACGATCCTGTAAGCGCACGGGGCGTGGGACGACTGGGGTCCAAGATGAGCGGCGGTGGCGACCAGACGATGGTCAGCTTCGTCTGGCGGCATTCGAAGCTCGACCAGATCATTCTGCTCGCGCTTACGGTCGCCTCGTTCCCCCTCGTCTACCTCTCGCTCGAGGTCCCGAAGATCATCATCAACGAGGCGATCGGGGGAACCGATTTCCCGCGCGAGATTCTGGGGGTCGAGCTTGCCCAGGTGCCCTTCCTCTTCGCGCTCTGCGGCCTCTTCCTCGGCCTCGTCGTCGTCATCAACGGCTTCAAATGGCTCATCAATGTCGGCATCGGCATGGCGGGCGAACGGCTCCTGCGCCGCCTTCGCTTTATGCTGGTCGAGCGGGTGATGCGGGTGCCGATGGCGCGCTACCGCTCGGTCCGGCCGGGCGAGACCATCCAGTCCATCATGGGCGAGATCGAGCTTCTGGGCGGCTTCTTCGGGGAGGTCGTGGTCACCCCGATCTTCCAGGGCGGCCTGCTGCTGGTCTTCATCACCTTCATCTTCGTGCAGGACTTCTGGCTGGGCCTCGCCGCCGTCGCCTTCTACCCGATCCAGACCTTCCTGATCCCGCTCCTGCAGGCGAAAGTCGTGCGGCTGAACCGTCAGCGCGCCGGCAATGCGCGCAAGGTGGCCGATGCCATCGGGGACACGATCAACCTCTCCTCCGAGATCCGCTCCAACGGCACGCTGCGCTGGCACCTCGCCCAGGTCTCGGGGCTGCTCTACACGAACACCAAGCTGCGGCAGGCGATCTTCCGGCGGAAGTTCACCATCAAGTGGATCAACAACTTCATCAACCAGCTGCCGCCTTTCCTGTTCTACTCCATCGGCGGCATCTCCGTCCTGAAGGGCGATATCGAGATCGGCGCGCTGGTCGCCGTGCTCGCGGCCTACAAGGACGTCGCCGGACCATGGAAGGCCATCCTCACCTACTGGCAGCGCCTGTCGGACTTCTCGAGCCGCTTTCGCTTCGTGATGGAGAACTTCAGCACCGAGGGGCAGCTTTCGGCCGACAAGCTCGCCATGGGCCCCTTCGGCCCGCTCGAAGGGCCGCTCACCGTCAGCGGCGTGCCCATCGAGCCTGAGACGGAGCGGCCGGGGATCGACCGCTTCAGCCTCAACCAGGGCGAGACCATAGCGCTCGGCGGCGGCACACCCGGCGCCAACCAGTCCCTGCTCCGCCTCCTCGCCGGTCTCGAGCCGCCGGCAACGGGCAGCGTCATGGTTGGCCAGACCAGCCTGCGCGATGTGCCTCTCGGCCATCTCGGCGCCACCATCGCGCTGGTTGAAGAACGCCCCGGCCTCGTCCCAGGCAGCATTCGCGACAACCTCGTCTACAGCCTCTTCCGCAACAGCCCGCGCGAGACGGAGAGCGAGGATGCCAGGCTGAGGAGGCGCGAAGCGAAGAAGACCGGCAACGCGTTGGAGGACGTCTCGGGGGACTGGACGGACTACGCCGCCGCCGGCGTGCACTCGACCGAGGAACTGGACTTCAGGCTCATCGAGCTCAGCCAGCGCTTCGGCCTCAGCCGCTTCCTCTACGCCCTCGCGCTCGACATGAAGCTGCCGCCTTCCCGCGTCGATACCTGGCGAGACCCGCTCCTCCGCGCGCGGGAGGCCCTGGGCGATGTCTCCTCGCTGAAGGACCTGATCGAGCCCTGGGAGGAGGATCGCTTCAACACCAACGGCTCGCTCTTCGCCAACCTTCTCTTCGGCCTGCCGCAAACCCCCCTCCCGAAACCGGCAGACTTCCTTGAGGAGCCCTCGGTGCAGGCGCTCCTGAAGGAAACGGGCGGGGACCGTCTGCTGGTCGAGGTGGGGTGGGAGATCGCCAAGGCGCTGAACGTCATTGCCCAGGCCGCCGGAGAATCGACCAGTGTCTTCGATCAGCTCGGCGGCTTCGCGCGGCGCGATATCACCGATGCCGCCGCCATCGTCGGCAGCAACGAGCACCGCTCCCCGCACAAGCTCAAGCGGAGCGACCGGGCCCGCCTTCAGGCCCTTGCCGCCAACTTCGTCGAAGTGCGCGACCAGCTCGATGTGCTCGACGACGCCGTGAAGGAGCAGGCCCTCATCGTCCGCAAGAAGGCGATCGCGAAGGTGCGCAAGTCCGACACGTTCGTCCCGCTCGACAGCGCGAGCTACAACCCGGCCCGCACCGTCGGCGACTACCTGCTGTATGCCCGCCGCCGCTTCGACCGCCGCTCCGCCTGGAGCCGGATCGACCGGCACATTACCGACGTGATCCGCGACCTGAACCTCGAGGCGCAGTTCGTTCGCCTCGGCATGGAGGCCCCCATCCGCGAGGCGAAGCTGCCGACCGCGGCGCTGAAGCGCGTCGGCCTCGTCCGCGCCGTGCTGAAGCGCCCGCACTTCATGCTGCTCCCCTCCATGCCCGACGCACATGAGGACGGCGAAGCCGGCCTCATCGCCGCGATCAGGGAGGAACTGCCGGAGGCGGGCCTCGCTTTCACCACAAACGCCACCGAAACTTGCGCGGCGGATGTGATTGCCACCATCGGGATCGACGGTAAGCTGGGGCCTGCGGCACATCGAGATGTCGCCTGATACCGGACTGGCAGCAAAGAACGCCGGCTCAACAACGGCGACGACACGCGAAAGGCCACTAGGGGAGAACGGATGAGCCTTCGTCTCAGCATCGAAGTGCTTCGTAAGATGCCGATGTTCCGGCCACTCAGCGAACCGCGCCTGCGGGTCATTGCGATGAGCGGCAGCGTGCTCAGCTACCTGCCCGGTGAGCGGATCGCCGAGCAGGGCGAGGAAGGCGATGCGGCATTCATCGTCCTCTCCGGCGCGGTCGACGTTCTGGTGCAGACACCCGATGGCGAGAAGCGCGTCGCCCGGCTCGGCGAGGGCGAGATCGTGGGCGAGATGGCCATGCTCACGGGCAATCCCCGGTCCACGGCCATGGCGGCCCATGGGGACCTTACGGTGCTCCGCCTCGAGAAGGACGCCGCCATGGCGCTGCTTCGGGAGTTTCCGGAGATGGCGATCGAGTTCATCCGGATCATCGCCGGCCGGCTCGAGGCCACCAACCAGCTCGTCGGCTGACGCCTCAGAAGGAGAGCGGACCCCCGCGCCGGCCGGCGGCGGCGCGCGCCTCCTCCGGCGTCTCCTGCAGAAGCGCCTGATGGTCCACCTGGAACACCTGGTTGTAGAGCTGCGCGATCCAGTGCTTGCCCTCGACCGTCTGGTCGAGATGCTCCAGCGCCTTGCCGATCACCGGTCGAACCTGGGTCCAGAAGAACTCCGGATACTTCCGCTCGAGGTCCATGGGTGAGGCATAGCCGAGCTGCCGCGCCGCGCCCGTCTCCTCGAACTCGTGGTAGAGCGCCCTGATCTTGCGGAGATAGAACGGGTCCCCGAGCTGGCCGATCAAGTCCGACGCCCGCACCAGCGCCCGCTCTGTATCCGTCTCGTTGTAGGGTGGGCCATCGGGCACGGGGAACCGCGTGAACTCCACGGCCTGCGCGATCCGTTCCGCATCGATGATGTCGCTCTTCGCAAACCGCTCCATCACGTAGAGCCG
>JBCBHB010000393.1:0-3658 GCA_038526025.1 Pseudomonadota bacterium | reverse complement strand
CGGCCGCGCGACCGCCCCGCCAGCGCCGCAGCGTTCTTTTCCTGCAGGGGCCGGCATCCACCCTGTGGGCGGAGGTGGCGGACCGTTTCGCGAAGCGTGGCCATGCGGTTCACCGGGTAAACCTCACCCTGGGGGACTGGCTTTACTGGCGCCGTCGAGGAGCCATTAACTATCGAGGAAGTCTTACCAACTGGGAAAGCTGGCTGGAGGCACTGCTCCGCCGCGAGGGCGTGACCGACATCGTCTACTTCGCCGATCGGTTGCCCTATCACCGGGTGGCCGCGCGGCTGGCCGCGCGCATGGGCCTGCGCGCCTGGGCGGTGGAGAACGGCTATCTCCGGCCCGACTGGCTGACGCTCGAGCCGGTGGCGATGGGGCGGCATTCGCACTTTACGCGCTGCCCGGAGACAATCGGGCGACTGGCGGAGGGGCGGCCGCTGCCTTCCTTCGCGCGCCGCTATCCGGTGCCGTTCCGGGTGGAGGCGATGAACGAGGTGCTCTTCAACCTCGCGCATATCTTCGGCCGACCCCTCTTTCCGCGCTATGTGAGCGACAAGGCGGTGGCCCCGGCCCTCGAATACCTGGGCTGGCTGCCGCATCTGGTGCTGGCGCGACCCCGGCGGCGGGCGGCGACGAGGGTGGAGCGGCGGCTCTGCGGGCCCGGGGCGCCTCCGTTATTCCTCGTCACGCTGCAGATGGAGACGGACTATCAGATCCGCGCATCGTCGGACTTCACGAGCCAGCGCGACATGCTGGAGATCGTGATCGGCTCGTTCGCCCGGCGAGCGGAGCCCGGGGCGGAGCTTCTGGTGAAGGTGCACCCCTTCGACAACGGGCTGATCAGCTGGCAGCGGGTGGCGGCCAAGCTTGCGGGTGCCTTCGGCGTCGCGCGGCGGGTGAGTGTTGTCAGGGGCGGCAATCTCGAGCGGATGGTGGCGGCGGCGCGTGGCCTCGTGACCATCAACTCGACCTCGGCGGTGCAGGCGCTGCGTGCGGGCTGTCCGGTGGTCACGCTGGGGGATGCGATCTTCGACCTGCCGGGGCTCACCCATCAAAGCGGGCTGGAGCGCTTCTGGGCCGAGCCGGAAGCGCCCGAGGCCTCGTTCTTCGATAGCTGGTGCCGGGCGGTTGCCGCAGAGATCCAGCTGAGGGGCAGCCAGATGAACCCGGAGGGACGGGCGGCCGCGGCGGCGGAGATCGTGCGCCGGATCGAGCAGGCCGATCGCTACTGGCAGCTCTACCCACCGCAGGGCGCCGAGACGAAAACGGCCGCCCCGGGTTCCCTGAGGGCGGCCGCCGAACCAATGCCATCGCGGCATCGTGCAGTTGGGTGAGTGCGGTCGGGTGAGCGCAGTGGCGTTTGCCAGGCGGCGCTTAGCCGTCGGCCGCCACGCGCACCTTCTTCATACGGTCCGGGTCGGTCACGCTGCCCGACCGGCCGGCGCCGCGCTTGAGGTTATCGACCTGCTCCATGCCGGAGATGACCCGGCCCCAGACGGTGTACTGGTTGTTCAGGAAATGACCTTCCTCGAACATGATGAAGAACTGGGAGTTTGCCGAGTTCGGGTCGTTGGTGCGCGCCATGCCCACGACGCCGCGGTCGAACGGCACGCTGGAGAACTCCTGGCCCAGATCCGGTTTCGACGAGCCGCCGGTGCCGGGCGTGCCGCGGCCCCAGCCGTCTTCCATGTCGCCGTACTGGACATCGCCGGTCTGCGCCATGAAGCCTTCGATCACGCGGTGGAACGCCACGTTGTCGTACTCTCCCTCGCGCGCCAGCTCCTTGATGCGGGCCACGTGGTTCGGCGCCACGTCCGGCAGCATCTCGATCACGACCTCGCCGCCTTCGAGCTCGATGATGAGCGTGTTCTCCGGATCCTTGATGTCCACGGCCTGCGCCTCCAGGGTTGCGAGCGCCAGCAGGACGGCGCCGATACGTGCGATGAGCGTCATGTAGTTACCTTCCGGGCTGTGCGCGGGTTGTTGTCGGCCCCGTGCCTATCCAGCCGCGCCCCGCACGTCCAGCGCCGCGCGCGCCTGGGGGTGGAGCTTTGCGGTCAGCTTAGTGGCCACGTCGGGGGTCACGAACTGGGTGATGTCACCGCCCATCCGGGCGATCTCCTTGACCAGTTTCGACGCGATGGCCTGGTGCTGCGCTTCGGCCATCAGGAACACCATCTCGATCTCGTCGTTCAGTGCCCGGTTCATGCCGACCATCTGAAACTCGTACTCAAAATCGCTCACGGCGCGCAGGCCGCGGAAAATGACATCGGCGCCCAGGTCCTCGGCGAAATGCACGAGCAGGTTCTCGAAGGGGCGCACCTCGATCTGCGTGCCGTGCCTGGCCGCGATGCTGCGGACCTCCGCCTCGATCATCTCGGTGCGTTCCTCGAGGGAGAAGAGCGGCCCCTTGTCGCGATTGATGGCGACGCCGATGACGAGGCGATCCACGAGCTTTGCCGCACGCCGGATGACGTCGATATGGCCGAGCGTGACGGGATCGAATGTGCCGGGATAGAGACCGGTGCGCATGGGTGCCTCCCCAGGATGCCTGACAGGCAGGCAACGCCGCTGCGCCCGTCGGGTCAAGCCGTCGAGCGCAATTTTGTTTCACGAACTGCCGGTTTTTCAGGCAGCCAGTGGCCTGGTCACCAGGCCTGACCGCTGAGCATCGTGGCCATCGCCTCGTTTTCGGCGTGGAGTTCCTCGATCCGGGCCTTCACCACGTCGCCGATGGAGAGAACGCCGCCGAGATTGCCGTCGACGATGACGGGCATGTGGCGGAAGCGGCCGCTGGTCATGCGCGTCAGCACCTCGAGGGTCTCGTCCGAGGGCGAGCAGGACTCCACGCGCGCGGTCATGATGGCGTCGACGGGCTTGGAGAGCGCCGAGGGGCCTTCGGTGCCCACATGACGCACCACGTCACGCTCGGACACGATGCCGGCGATGCTCCCATCCGGCCGGGTTACCACCAGCGCACCGATCTTCTTTTGGGCAAGGATGCCTGCAACTTCCGCAACAGTCATCTGCGCAGCGGCGGTCTCGACATGCGCCGAGCCCTTCAACTGAAGCACCTGGGAAATTTTCATATCGGTTTCCTCCGGCTTTTGCGAATTTTGTTTCCGAAGGGTGGAACCTCGAGGCGGTGCTGTCAATTCTCGACCATGTCAGTCGGTGAACTCCCTGTGATGCGCCCGCTGGAATTGCCGGCTGCGACCGTACATCCCAATGCCCGAAGCAGAACCCGGAGAGGAGTTCGACATGCGCATCCGCAGCCTGATTGGCGGCCTGGCCGCCAGCCTCATGCTCGGTCTTGCCGCGCCGGCCTTGGCGGACGAGCAGGACAACCGGTCCGATGGTGGTCTGCAGGATCTCCTCGAGACCCAGCGGTCCATCGATCGCGAGAACCGTGTGAACCGGGAGAACCGCCGGAACGCCGAGCAAGCCCGGCGCAACCAGCGCCAGGAGCGGCGGACGAACCTGCGCGACGGGCGGCAGGACAGGCGGGATAACCTCCGCGACGATCGGCGTGACCGGCGCGACAACGCCCGCGATGGCCGCCAGGATCGCCGTCAGAACGCGCGGGATGGCCGGCAGGATCGGCGGGACTTCAACCGTGACCGCCGGCAGGATCGACGCGAGGCGAACCGCGATTGGC
>JBCBHB010000392.1:0-3661 GCA_038526025.1 Pseudomonadota bacterium | reverse complement strand
GCGCGCCGTCGGCAGCTGGTGGGAGGCGTCCCTGCCCCCTGCCCCGCCGCGGCCGTCCCTGGCCGGCGAGGTGGCGACCGATGTGGCAATCATCGGTGGCGGCTTCGCGGGGCTCAACGCCGCCCGCGCCCTGGCCGAACGCGGCATCGAGGCCGTGGTGCTCGAAGCGGGCGCCGTGGGCTGGGGAGCATCGGGGCGCAACGGCGGCATCTGCGGTCCGGGCGGGGACAAGCTCACGGCCGGCATCTTGCTCCGGCGCTACGGCGACGAGGCGGTGCAGCGCTACCACGCCGCCCAAACGGAGGCCATCGAATGGGTGCGCGCCTTCGCGAAGGGCAAAGGGCTGAGCGACCTGCTGCAGGGCGACGGCGAACTCGTCCTCGCCCATAGTGCCCGCGCCGCGATAGACCTTGCCGCCCTCAGCCGGTCGGACCCGGAGCATCACCAGGCGCTGCCGCCGAGCGGGCGGGACGACATCGCGCGTCATGGCGGCGTGATGTTGAAACCCGCTTTCGGGATCCATCCGCTGGCCTATGTGCGTGCCCTCGCCCAGGCGGCGGAGCGGGCCGGGGCGCGGGTGTTCGAGCGCTCGGAGGTCATCGGCTGGCAGCGCCCAAGCAATGGCAATGGGGCGGGCCACCGGCTCGAAACCTCCACCGGTGCGCTCACCGCCGAGCGGGTCCTGGTCGCCACCAACGGTTTCACTCCTGGCGGCCTTTCACCGCTCCTCTCCGGGCTCGCGGTGCCGGTCATCTCCAACATCGCGGTAACCCGGCCGCTGACCGAGGAGGAGCGCGCGCGCCACCCCTGGCTCGGCGAACACCCGGCGGCCGACACGCGGCATATGCTCAGCTATTTCCGCGTGCTGCCCGACGGGCGCTTCCTGCTCGGCGCGCGCGGCGATACCCGCGGCTCGGATGCCGGGGCGGTGGCGATGCGGGCGCATGTCGCCAAACGCATCGCCACGGAACTGCCAGGCTTCGCCGAGGCCGAGATCACGCATTTCTGGCGCGGCCCGATCGCCGCGACGATGCGGCTGACCCCGGCCGTGGGCTGGCTCGACCGGGAGCGCCGCGTCGCCCTCGCGCTCGGCTGGCATGGCTCGGGCATCGCGCTCGCAAGCTATGGCGGACGGCTCGCAGCCGAGGTGCTCGCGACAGGGTCGGACGAGAAGGTGCCGCTGGTCATGCGCGGGCGCCCGCCCCGCCTGCCGCTACCGGGCCTCGTGCCGCTCTATGTGGGTGCGATGATCGGGCTCTATCGCGCCATCGACGCGCTCGCCTTCCTGCCCTCGCGCAAGGGCTGAAAGCGCCGGCGAGCGGGCCGTTAGAACCGGAACCTGCGTGGATATCGGTTTCCCTTGCCTCCAAACCGCAATATATTGGAGGGATAAGAACAGACGAGCAGGACACAGATGTCGGATCTCTTCGGGAGCGAGCGGGCCGTGGAGGCATATGATGCCTCCGCCATCGAGGTGCTGGAGGGGCTGGAGCCCGTCCGCAAGCGCCCTGGCATGTATATCGGCGGCACGGATGAGCGCGCCCTCCACCACTTGGTGGCTGAGGTGCTCGACAACTCGATGGACGAGGCGGTGGCCGGGCATGCGAGCCGTATCGAGGTGGCGCTCGAAACGGATGGCAGCGTCACCATCTCCGACAATGGCCGCGGCATTCCCGTCGACCCGCACCCGCGCTTCCCGGGCAAGTCCGCGCTCGAGGTGATCCTGACCACGCTTCATGCGGGCGGCAAGTTTTCCGACAAGGCGTATCAGACCTCCGGCGGCCTCCACGGTGTCGGCATCTCCGTGGTCAATGCGCTCTCGGAATGGTGCCGCGTGGAAGTGGCGCGGACAAAGCGGCTCTACGCCCAGGGCTTCGCCCGCGGCAAGGCGGACGGGCCGCTCGCCGAGATCGGGGCCGCCCCAAACCGCCGCGGCACGACCGTCAGCTTCAAGCCGGATACGGAGATCTTCGGCACCCTCGCCTTCCGCCCGGCCCGGCTCCACAAGATGGCGCGCTCGAAGGCCTATCTCTTCCGCGGCGTCGAGATCCGCTGGCGCTGCGCACCGGAGCTGATCAAGGACGACACGCCGGCGGAGGACAGCTTCCACTTTCCCGGCGGGCTGGAGGACTACCTCACCGCCACGCTCGGCTCGGACGCCTTCTTCGGCGAGCGGCCCTTCGCGGGGCGCGTGGAGTTTGCCGAGAAGTACGGCGCTGGCACGCCGGGTTCGGTGGAGTGGGCGGTGGTGTGGACGCCCGCGCGGGACCCGTCCTGCGCCTCCTACTGCAACACCATCCCCACCCCCGAGGGCGGCACCCACGAACAGGGCTTCTGGGCCGCGCTCCTGAAGGCCCTCCGCGCCTATGGCGAGCTCACGGGCGTCAAGAAGGCCAAGGACATTGCGCGCGAGGACCTCTCGGGCGCCGCCGCCGCGATGATCTCGGTCTTCCTCCGCGAGCCCGAGTTCGTCGGCCAGACCAAGGATCGCCTCGCCACGGCGGATGCGGTGCGCCTCGTCGAAGGCGCCGTGCGGGACCGGTTCGACACCTGGCTCGCGGCCGACCCGCGCACCGCCGGTGCGATCCTCGACCACCTCGTGAGCCGCGCCGAGGAGCGCGCCCGCCGCCGGGCGGAGAAGGAGACACAGCGCAAATCCGCCACGCGCAAGCTCCGCCTCCCCGGCAAGCTTTCGGACTGCTCGAACGCCACGCGGGCCGGCAGCGAGATCTTCCTCGTGGAGGGCGACAGCGCGGGCGGCAGCGCCAAACAGGCGCGGGACCGGAAGTTCCAGGCCGTCCTCCCCCTTCGCGGCAAGATCCTCAACGTCCTCGGCGCCGCCGGCTCGAAGCTTGCCCAGAACCAGGAGCTTTCGGACCTCACACAGGCCCTCGGCATCGGCATCGGCACGCGCTTCCGCGCCGAGGATCTGCGCTACGAAAAGGTCATCATCATGACCGACGCCGATGTGGACGGCGCCCATATCGCGGCCCTGCTCATGACCTTCTTCTTCACGCAGACGCGGGGGCTGGTGGAGGGCGGTCATCTCTACCTCGCGAACCCCCCGCTCTACCGCCTCTCCCAGGGCGGCAAGGTGGCCTATGCCAAGGACGATGCGGAGCGCGCAGGGCTGGAGGCCAAGGGCCTAGGGGGCAAGGGCAAGATCGAGGTGAGCCGCTTCAAGGGCCTCGGCGAGATGATGCCCGCCCAGCTCAAGGAAACCACCATGCACCCCGAGAAGCGCCGCCTCACCCGCGTGAGCCTCGACGACCTGGAAGAGACCGGCGGCCTCGTCGACCGCCTCATGGGCAAGAAAGCCGAAGCCCGCTTCCAGTTCATCCAAGCCAACGCCAAATTCGCCGAAACCCTGGACGTCTAGAACGCGGACGAAGCTGCCGGTGAAGTTGACCATGTAGTCACCGGCGGTCTCCAATTGTTCTCAATTCGATGTGTGGAGGGGCGGCGCAAGCGACATCAATGATATGGTCTGTGCAGACAACCGCAAAGTGCAAAATTGGCTCATCTCGCAGTTTCTGTGCAAACGTAGAGCCTTGGATAAACTCCAGGAACTTAGATTGTGAGTATGAACGCAGATTTTTTGAATATTCCTCTTCGGGTTCCGCACTAACATAACTTTCGTTTCTGATCGAAAACCCAACAT
>JBCBHB010000391.1:0-3665 GCA_038526025.1 Pseudomonadota bacterium | reverse complement strand
ACCTCCGCCGGCCCGGCGGAGGTCACCTTCGCGCATCACATGGAAGTCCGCCGCGTGCGGGAAGAGCCGCGCATCACCCTGCCCTTCACCGACGAGGCCTGGGCCCAGATCGATGCGGCGGGCCATGCGGTCGATGCGCGCCTCGCCGCCGACGATGTGCGCCTCACGATGGGTGGCGAGCCCACTTTCGTCGCCGCGGCCGACAGGGATGCGGATGAGTGGAACACCGGCGCTGTCGGCCCCACCAAGCGGCATTATGCCGACAAGCTGATGCGCCGCCTGCACGCCGCCTTCGCTCCCCATGGCGTGCTGCATTACGGCCAGGGCAAATGGTACCCGGGCGAGCAGCTGCCCCGCTGGGCCTTCGGGCTCTACTGGCGGGTGGACGGTCTGCCGCTCTGGCAGGACCCCGCGCTCATCGCGCCCGAGGCGCCCGGCGCCGCCACGGTCAAGGATGCGGAACGGCTGGCGGAAGCGCTTGTCGAGGTGCTCGAGCTGCCCGAGGGCACGGCGGAGCCTGCCTACGAGGACCCCGCCTTCTACATCTTCCAGGAGGGTCGCCTGCCGGTGAACCTCGATCCTGCGGAGAACAACCTCGAGGACCCGCTGGAGCGGCGCCAGATGATCCAGGCCTTCGAGCGTGGCCTCGGCAAGCCGACCTGCGTGGTGCTCCCCTGCCAGCTCGCTCAAAGCCAGGCCACCGCACGCCGCGGGCCCCGCCGCCGCTACCGCTGGGCCACCGAGAAGTGGCGCACGCGCAGGGGCCGCATGTTCCTCGCCCCGGGCGATGCCCCGGGGGGCTACCGCCTGCCGCTCACCTCGCTGCCCTTCGTGCCTGAGGGGGAGTACCCGTTTCTGCACCAGCTCGACCCCTTCGCGAGCCGCGGCGCCTTGCCGCCAACCGAAATCCGCCGGCAGGCCCGCTTCGGCGACGGTGCGGCGGAAGGGCCGGATGCCGGTCCCGAAGGTCTCCGCCTCCGCCCGCCCCTGCCGGATCCGCCCGCCGGTCTCGTGCCCAGCCCATCCGGCACCGTCGGCGCCCCCGCGGGTTTCGACCCGATGCGCGCCATCATCACCGAGACCGTGCGCACCGCGATCACCGTCGAGCCCAAGAACGGCATCCTGAGCGTCTTCCTGCCGCCCGTGCCGAGCGCGGACGCTTATGTCGACCTCGTCGCGGCAGTAGAGGAGGCGGCGGCGACCATCGGCCAGCCCGTGCATATCGACGGCTATGCCCCGCCAAACGACTACCGCCTCAACGTGATCAAGGCGACGCCGGACCCGGGCGTCATCGAGGTCAACATCCAGCCCGCCCATAACTGGGGCCACCAGACCGAGATCACCGAGACGCTCTACGAAGCCGCCCGTCATTGCGGCCTCGAGACCGTGAAGTTCCTGCATGACGGCCGCATGGTTGGCTCCGGCGGCGGCAATCACATCGTCGTCGGCGGCATGACACCGGCGGACAGCCCGTTCCTGCGCCGCCCCGATCTCCTGGCCTCGCTCGTCCGCTACTGGCAGGCGCATCCCTCGCTCAGCTACCTTTTCAGCGGCATCTTCATCGGCCCGACCAGCCAGGCCCCCCGGCTCGACGAAGCGCGCCAGGATGTCCTCTATGAGCTCGAGATCGCGCTGGCGGAGGCGGAGAAGTCTGGCCCGAACCCGCCGCCCTGGCTGGTGGACCGCATCTTCCGCGATCTCCTGACCGACCTCACCGGCAACACCCACCGCGCCGAGATCTGCATCGACAAGCTCTACTCGCCGGACGGGCCCACGGGGCGCCTCGGCCTTGTCGAGTTCCGCGCCTTCGAGATGCCGCCGCACCCCCGCATGGCCATGGCGCAGTCTCTCGTCCTCCGCGCCCTCATCGCCTGGTTCTGGCGGGAGCCGCGGCGGACGGCGCCGATCCACTGGGGCACACGGCTGCACGACCGCTTCATGCTGCCCCATTACGTCTGGTCCGATTTCCTCGAGGTGCTCGACGATCTTCGCCGCGGTCTCGGCATCCATTTCGATCCGGAATGGTTCCGTGCCCAGTTCGAGTTCCGTTTCCCCCTCCTCGGCGACGTGAAGTACCGCGACATCACGCTGGAACTGCGCGCCGCCGTGGAGCCCTGGAACGTGCTGGGCGAGACCGGCGCCATCGGCGGCACGGCCCGCTATGTCGACAGCTCGCTCGAACGTCTGCAGCTCAAGGTCACCGGCGAACTGAGCGATCGCTACCAGCTTGCCTGCAATGGCTATGTCGTCCCGCTCTCGCAGACCGAACGGCGGGACGTGGCTGTGGCGGGCATCCGCTTCCGCGCCTGGCAGCCGGCGCAGAGCCTCCACCCCACCATCGGGGTTCACGCGCCCTTGACCTTCGATCTTTACGATACATGGTCGCGTCGGTCGGTCGGCGGCTGCGTCTACCACGTGGCGCACCCCGGCGGGCGCAGCTCGGAGACGCAGCCTGTGAACGATCTCGAGGCCGAGGGGCGGCGCATGGCGCGCTTCCAGGCCATGGGGCACAACCCGGGCGCCTACGAACCGCGCGCGCCGCGGATGAGCCCTGACTTTCCGCTGACGCTCGACCTGCGCCGGCAGGGCTGAGCGCCACGACATCGCCGAAAGATCGCCGCCTTGATCGGCGAGGCGATCCGCTTTCGCCGGGCGTACCCCGGCCAGTTGGAGACGAGCCGCCATGGTCCTCTCGGGCCCCATCGCTGCTGCCGAGCGCTGGCTGTCCCTCAGCCCGAAGGGCGGCGTGCACCATGAAGCCATCGCGCCCGATGGCAGCGTGCGGCCGCATTGGCGCGGGCTCATTGGCTGGATGGAGGCGGCGGGGCCCGAGGGGCTGGCCGCCACGGGGCGGGAGCTGGAGCGTGCCCGCGCCGAAAGCGGTATCGCCTTCTCGCTCGACCCGGATGCCAGCACGGCGGCCGACCCGCTGCCCGTTGTCATCTCCGCCACGGACTGGCAGGCGATCGAGGCCGGGATCATCCAGCGCGCGCGTCTTGCCGAGGCGGCCCTCGCGGATATCTACGGCGCGCCAGAGCAGGGGCATGGCCGGCTGCTCTCCGAAGGGATCCTGCCGCCGGGTATCCTCTATGGCAGCCGCGCCTTCGCCGCGCATTGCGCGGGGTGGGAGACGCCGCCCGCGCGCTACACCTATGTCTACGAAGCCGATATCGCGCGCACGGCAAGTGGTGAGTGGGTGGTGCTGGCCGACCGGTTGGACGCGCCGCTGGGGGATGGCTGGCAGATCGCGAACCGCATCGCCACGAGCCAGAGCTTCGCCGAGCCCTTCCTCGATCTCGGTGTGCGCCGCGTCGCCTCGCACTATGCCCGCTTTCAGGAGCTGCTCGACAGCCTTACCGGGTGGGAGGGCCGCCTCGCGCTCCTCACCGGGGGGGAGCGTGACCCGCGCTTCTTCTCCCACGCCTATCTCGCCCGCTACCTCAACGCGGCGCTGGTTGAGCCCGGGGACGTAACGGTGCGCGAGGGCGCGGCCTTCGTGAAAACCCTCGACGGCCTGAAGAAGATCGACGTGATGCTGCGTGGCGTGCCCGACATCTCCGTGGACGCGCTCCACCGCCAGCGAACGGCGGCGCCTGGCGCCCCGGCGCTCAGCCTCGCCGTCCGCTCCGGTGCGCTCACGCTCGGCAATGCCGCCGGCTCCTCCG
>JBCBHB010000390.1:0-3669 GCA_038526025.1 Pseudomonadota bacterium | reverse complement strand
CTCGGCCGACGCGCGCTCCCCGATGCCGCCATAGACCTCCGGCCGGTGGTGGCAGGTGGGTTGGCTGAAGACACGGGGACCATGGGCCACGCCGCCGCCCTTCGGATCCTCCGCGCCATAGTAGACGCGGGCGATGCGGGCATGGGCAATGGCGCCCGCGCACATGGGGCAGGGCTCGAGCGTGACGTAGAGATCGCAGCCGATGAGCCGTTCAGTGCCGAGCCTGCGTGCGGCGGCGCGGATCACGTTGATCTCGGCGTGCGCCGTGGGGTCGGAAAGCTCCCGCATCCGGTTGCCGTCGGCGGCGAGCAACCTGCCATCCGGCCCAATGAGAGCGGCGCCGACAGGCGCCTCGCCCCGGGCGGCTGCCGCTTCGGCTTCGGCAAGTGCGCGATCCATATGGGTGGTGAACAACATGGGCGAAGCTTGACCACAGCGCGTGCAACGGTCCAAGGCCCGGGTGAAACAGTGGAGGACAAGGCCGATGGCGCGTGAGGACGGCGATGGAAAGGGCGGCCGCCCGCCGGCACGCAGGCCCGCGCGCCCGGCCGCCCGGCCGCCGCGGGGAGGCGCCACTGGTCAAAGGCCGCCTGCCGCGGGCGGACCCGACACCGCCGACGGGCCGGAACGTATCGCGAAGCGCCTGGCGCGCGCCGGGATCGCCTCCCGGCGAGAGGCGGAGCGAATGATCGAAGACGGCCGTGTGCGCCTCAACGGCAAGCTCCTCGATACCCCCGCCGTTACCGTGACGCTCTCGGACCGGATCGAAGTGGACGGCAAGGAGGTTGCCGCGCCCGAACCCGCCCGCCTCTGGCGCTATCACAAGCCTGCGGGGCTGGTGACCACGGCACGCGACGAGCAGGGGCGCGCCACGGTCTTCGAGAAGCTCCCGCCCGAGCTGCCGCGTGTGGTCAGCGTCGGCCGGCTCGATCTGAACTCGGAAGGCCTGCTCCTGCTCACGAACGATGGGGAGCTGAAGCGCCGGCTCGAGCTGCCCTCCACGGGATGGCTCCGAAAGTACCGTGTGCGGGTGCACGGCACGCCGGACGCAGGCGCGCTCGCCCCGCTCGAGAAGGGCATCGTGGTCGATGGCGAGCGCTTCCAGCCCATGACCGTGACGCTCGACCGCCAGCAGGGCGCCAATGCCTGGCTCACCATCGGGCTGCGGGAGGGCAAGAACCGGGAGATCCGTCGCGCGCTGTCCGCCGTCGGGCTGGAGGTGAACCGGCTGATCCGCATCTCCTACGGCCCCTTTCAGCTCGGCGATCTCGTGACGGGGGCGGTCGAGGAAGTGCGGCCCAAGGTGCTTGCGGACCAGCTCGGCACCCGCCCGCCGGCGAAGGAAGGGGCCGCGAAGCCGCGCCGGCCCAAGCGGCCGCGACCGCCTTCACCCGGCGCCCGGTGAGAACCCTGCCGCTCGCCGCATCGTGAACCGGTTGCTGCGCCGCTTGACGCGGTTTCGCCCGCAACCGAGGGTCGCGGCAACGCAGGGAGGCGGGACGATGACGAGCAGGTTGCCGGCGCTGACGCTCCTCGCCCTCATCTCCTTCGCCGCAAACTCCATCCTCTGCCGCCTGGCGCTGCTGCCGGACCCGGAGATGGGCCGCAGCAGCATCGATGCGGGCAGCTTCACGGCGCTTCGCATCGGCTCGGGCGCGCTGGTGCTCGTGGCTGTGAGCCTCGTGCGCGGTGGCAGTGGCGGCGTTGGCGCCGGCGTTGGCCCGCTGCTCGCCTTCACGCGGCGGGACTACTTCGCGGGCGCGATGCTCTTCATCTACATGATCGGCTTCTCGCTCGCCTATCTGCGCCTTGGCGCGGGGCTCGGCGCGCTGGTGCTCTTCGGTGCTGTGCAGGTGACGATGCTGAGCGCGGCCGTGCTGGGGGGCGAGCGCTTCGGGGCGCTGGGCTGGACAGGCTTTGCCATCGCCCTCGGTGGTCTGGTCTGGCTCGTCTCGCCCGGTACCACGGCGCCGGACCCGCTGGCCGCCGCTTCCATGGGCGTTGCGGGCATCGCCTGGGGTTTCTTCTCGCTCTCTGGCCGTGAGGCAGGCGCGCCGCTGCTGGCGATGACCCGCGCCTTCCTGCTCTGCGTGCCCGCGGCGCTGGTGTTCCTTGCCGTTTATGCCGCCGTGTCGGGCCTTGGGCTCACTCTCCCCGGCTTCCTGCTTGCTCTCGCGTCGGGCGGGCTCGCCTCCGGCCTCGGTTACGTCATCTGGTACGCGGTGCTGCCCGAGCTGGGGGCCGGACGCGCCGCCACCGTTCAGCTCGCCGTCCCGGCCATCGCGGCGGCGGTGGGTGTGGCGCTTCTCGCCGAGCCTCTCACGCTGCGCCTCCTCCTCTCCTCTCTCGCGGTGCTCGGCGGGGTCTTTCTCGTCCTCCGGTCGCGCGGCTGATCGGCGCTTACTGCCGGGCCACGCGCAAGGCGCGCTCGATCGACGCTTCGGTCCCGTCGCCGCGGATCGCGTCGCCCACGAGCCTGTACTTGACCTGTGCATCCGTCAGCCGGCGGTAGAAGCTGATGAGTTCGCTCCACGGGCCGCGGACCTCGCGCAGGCCGGAGAGGAAGGCGACGACGACACCGAGGCCGATCTCCCCGCGCATGACCAGAACGGCGCCGAAGACGAGCACGGCAATATCCGCGCCGCGCTCGAGAAGCTTCCGGAGTGCCTTGAGCGCCGCCTTCAACAGGTTCTGGCGGAGACGGAGACCGTAGGTCTGACGAACGCCCGCCAGCGTGTGGACGAAATGGGCGTGCTCGCGGGGCGCGGCGGCCTCGATCATCTCACCTCCCGCATAGCGCAGTGTCTGGATGCGTTCCTGCGTCAACCGGTTGATGCGCGTCTGAATGAGGGGCGTGATGATCGCCTCGAGCGCCAGGCCGGCGTAGCCGATGATCGCCAGGCGCGGTTCCGCGATTGCCATGTAGCCGATGACGCCCAGCAACGTGCCGCCCTGGATCAGCGGTGTGCTTACCGCCTCGGACGCGAAGCCGCCCAGCGGATCCACTTCGGCGGTGAGCACCGAGGTTGCCGGGCCGAGGGCCGCCCGTGCGCTTGGCTCCGCCCTGCGGCGCTGTGCATCGATGAGGGCGACGCGCATGACGCGCGCAACGATCTCGGCGATCCAGCCCCTGAGGTAGAAGATCAGGAACTTGAGAACGACACGGCCCAGCACAGCAGCGGCGTAGATGAGCGCAAAGTAGATGAGCAAATCGAGATCGCTGGCCGGCAGCGCTTCGTCGATGATCCGGCGCTGCAGATCGAGGGGCAGCACCGCGAGAAACGGCAGGACGAGGCCGAGCACGATGACGATGCCCTGCAGCCAGAGCGTCTGCTTGAGGATGAGCGTGTAGAGCGAGCGGCCCTGTGGCCACGCATGCGGGCGCATGAGTTCCCTGTCTCCGAAGCAAAACCATCCGGAAGGCAATCGATCCGGGCCGCCCGGTTCGGCGACGGCTGATGATCGATCCTGTGGTTAATGTGACGCTTCTGCGACGGGATTCCCTTGAGACAGGTCAATCTAGTTGCCGCTCGCCATCTTGGGAGCCAGCGGCAGCGTGCTACAATATGCGGGACCCGAGAGGGTGAGTCGCGGTTGCGGCCCTCGCCTCATGTTCTTACTATGTTCTGCCTTGCAAGTTGGAGCTGCAGAATGACCGCTTTCCCAGCC
>JBCBHB010000389.1:0-3673 GCA_038526025.1 Pseudomonadota bacterium | reverse complement strand
GCCGTGCACCGGCACGCGGTTCGCCACCGTCGGCCCCCAGCTCGCATAGGCGCCGGTGTTGAACACACCCTCCAGCGTGAGCCCCGTAAGCCGCCCCGCCGCATCACAGCCCGCCGAAACGCTGATCTCGGCCGGGTGCCGCTTGGTGCTGGACTGCATGGAGGCGCGCCGGGTGAAGGCATGGGCCACCGGACGGCCGCTTACCCAGGCGGCCAGCGCGAGGAGCGGCTGCACGGACAGATCGAGCTTCGAGCCGAAGCCCCCGCCGGTTGCCAGCGGAACGATCCGAACCGCATCGCCCGCCAGGCCCAGGATGCGCGCCAGCCCCTCGCGGTTCATATGGGGCGCCTGCGTGCAGCACCGCAGCTCCAGCCGGTCGCCCACCCGCACCGCCCAGCCGGCCTCGGGCTCGATATAGGCGTGCTCGACGAAACCCGTCTCGATGCGTGCCTCTGCCCGATGCGCGGCCGCGGCAAGCCCCGCCGCCGCATCGCCCTTCACCACCCGGCCGCGGCACATGACGTTCCCGGCGCGGGTCGCGTGCAACGGCGCGGCCGTCTCGCCTTCGCTGGGGGTCAACGCCGCCGGCAGCGGGGTCCACGCAATCGGGAAGTCTTCCGGATCGATGCCTCTGAGAGCGGCCGGATCGCCTAGGACCAGGGCGACGGCCTCGCCTCGGAAGCGAGCGACCCCGTCCGCGAGCACCGGCTGGTCCTCGAAGCCCGGGATCACGCCGTGCACGTTCTCGCCCGGCACATCGGCTGCGGTGAGGATGCGCGTGAGGCCCGGGCGGGCGGCGGCCCAGCCCGCGAGGTCGTCGAAGCTGAAGCTGGCGTGGTGGTGAGGCGAGCGGATGACGACCAGGCCCAGCGCATCTGCGGGTGCATCGTCGTCGCCAAACACTTCGCGGCCCGCGATCTTCCGTGCCCCGTCGAGCCTCGGGATCGCCGCGCCCACATGGCCCTCGGGCTCCGCTAGGGGCGAGGGGAGCGGCGAGACACCGCCTGCATCGAGCACGGCGGCGATGATCTTCCGGTACCCGGTGCAGCGGCAGAGCACACCGCCAAGCGCGGCCTCGACCCTCGCGGCATCGAGCGCCTCGCCCGTGCGCAGCAGCGCCGTGGCCGCCGCCATCATGCCCGGCGTGCAGATCCCGCATTGCGCGGCCTGATGGCGCGCAAAGGCTGCCGCGAGGCGTGCGGCCACCGCGTCCTCGGCCACAAGCCCCGCAGGCGTCTCGACCGATCGCCCCGCCACCTGGCCGAGCGCCGTGAGGCAGGCGCAGACCGGGGCGCCGTCGAGCAGCACCGTGCAGGCCCCGCAATCGCCCGCATTGCAGCCGTTCTTCACGTCGAGCGCGCCGAGCGGCCCGCGCAGCGCCGCCAGAAGCCGGGTGCCGCCGGGCATATCGGCGTGCACCGGCCGTCCGTTCAGCCGGAAGGCGACCCCCGAGGGGGCTGCCGGCGTGGCGCCCGCGCGGAGCGCTGCGTCCTCCGGCGCCGTCACGCCACCGCTCCCTGCCCGTCCTCACCGGCACCACCGGCCAGGCGGACCGTGCGCGCCAGCAGCCGCCGCGCGGCCGCCTGCCGGTAGGCCGCCGTGGCACGAACATCGTCGATCGGCGAGAGCTCCGGAAGGTCGGCCACCGCAAGCGCCGCATCGGTCGCCTCGCCCGGCGCCAGCCCGACGACCGCCGCCTCTGCATCCGCCAGCCGCCGCGCCACCGGCCCGCAGGCACCGACCGAAAGGGCCGCCCGCGCCACCCGGCCCGCCTCGTCCAGCGTCACGACCGCAGCGGTCATCGCGATGGAGATCACCAGATGCGTTCGTGCCCCAAGCTTCAGGAAAGCGCTGCGCGCGATTGCGCCCGGCTGCGGCACGAAGAGTGCGGTGACGATCTCTTCAGGCCGCTTCAGCGTCTGCCGCGGGCCGACGACGAACTCTCCAAGGGGTACGCGCCGCGCGCCGTCCGGTCCCGTGAGCTCAACGACCGCATCGAGCGCCAGCAGCGGCGGCATCCCGTCGGCGGCGGGCGACGCGTTGCAGATGTTCCCTGCCACGGTGCCCGTGTTCTGCACCTGCACGCCGCCCACCTCCCGCGCTGCGGCCTTCAGCGCATCGAAGGCGGCGGGCAAGGGCGTGGCGACGAGCGCGCTCCACGTCGTGAGCGCGCCGATGCGAATGCCGTCGCCCTCGGTCCGCACGCCGGCAAGCGCCGGAATCCCGGTCAGGTCCAGCAGCGCGGGCAGAGGTGCCTCACCCAGAGCCGGGTAGACATCGGTGCCGCCCGCCAACGGCCGCCAGCCGCCACCGGCGAGAAGCGCCACGGCCTCCTCAACGCTTGCAGGTCTTGCATAGTCCATGCCCGCACGCTGTGCGCAGCCCCACGGGACTGTCAAAGGAAAAGGTCTCGCAACGGGTCTTTTCCTTTTTCTTTGACAGCGCCTCCCCGCTCCGTTTGGCTCGTGGCGCAGATCGGAGCCAGGGCATGAGCGAGCAACAGACGGAGAGCGGTGGCGCAACCGGCAAGATCCGCTGCGATGCCTGCCCCGTGATGTGCTACATCGCCGAAGGCCGGGCCGGTGCGTGCGATCGCTACGCCAACGAGGACGGGCGCCTCGTCCGCGTCGATCCCCTCACTGTCATCGCCGAGCGCGCGGCCAGCGAGGCGGGCCAGCTCGTGCCGTTTCTGGGCGAGCCCGGCGAGGGCGAGGAGTGGGATGGCAGCATCGTCCCCGGCACGGGCGCCTTCGTCACCGCCATTGGCGCGGGCACGACCTATCCCGACTACAAGCCCGCCCCCTTCATCGTCGGCAGCAGCGTCGCGGGCGTCGATACCGTCACGGTCGTGACCGAGGGCATCTTCAGCTATTGCGGCCTCAAGGTGAAGATCGACACCGACCGCCATCTGGGCCCCGAGCGTGCGGTGGTGCGCGCCGAGGGCGAGCCCGTGGGCCACGTCACCACCGGCGAGTATGGCAGCCAGATGCTCTCCCTCGGCGGCGTCAATCACCTTACCGGCGGCGGCAAGAAGGAAGGCCGCGTGACCTGCGCCACCCTCCTGGCGCTTGCCAACAAGGGCGCGGCGGAGCTCGAGATCGAAGGCGGTGCCACCCTCACTGTGCAGGCCGGGAAACCGCCGCTTGTGAACGGGGCCGAGGAGCGGCGCATGCGTGTGGGCTGCGGCTCGGCCACCATCGGCATGTTCGCCGCGCAGTGGCAAGGACTCGTCGACGAGGTGGTGGTGGTCGACGATCACATCACCGGCGTCATGTCCGAGCACCAGGCCGGCAAGGTGATCGGCTGGCAGCCCACGGGCATCCGCATCGCCGGGCGGCGGTCGACCCCCGGGCGCTATTTCGGCGTTGCCTCCCCCGGCGCGGGCTGGGGCGGCACGGATGTGACCGACCCGCTGGCGATCCTGAAGCCCTGGGATGCGAAGCACGCCCGCCCCGGCCTCAGCCTCCTCATGGTCAGCACCACGGGCGAGGATGCGAGCTACTACGAACTCGACGACGCGCTGGTCCCGCGCGCGCAGGAGATGCCGGCACGCCTCCTCCCCTCGGTCGAGCGGATCGCGGAGAACTGCGAGCCGGCGCTCGCCTCCGTCCTCTTCATGGGCGGCGCCGGCGGGTCGCTCCGATCGGGCGTCACCGAGAACCCGGTGGGCCTC
>JBCBHB010000388.1:0-3677 GCA_038526025.1 Pseudomonadota bacterium | reverse complement strand
GAGGCCGAGGATATGCGCCGTGCCGCCGGAGCCTCTGAGGCTTTCGGCGAAGCGCCGGAGCGCCGCGTTCTCGGCGAAGCTGCCATCGGCGATGGCGCGGTCGATGCGCGGCAGGTCCATCCAGACCACGCGGCCGGCACCGATATTGGTATGCCCCACTTCGGAATTGCCGATCTGCCCGGCGGGCAGCCCCACATCCTCGCCGGATGCCACGAGATGGGCGTGGCTGGAGCTTGCCAGCAGGCGGTCGAAGACGGGGGTTCTGGCAAGATGCGGCGCGTTGTCGTCGGCCGCATCGCGCGCGCCCCAGCCATCGAGAATGCAGAGCACGACCGGGCGGCTTCCGGATGCGGCATGCGGGGCGGGCGCTGGGTCTGCCATCGGTCTCTCCTCGACTGTCGGCGCCGCTATCCGCTCTGCGCCCGGACGGGTCAAGCTGGGATGCCGGGCCCGCCCGCCTGCGCCACACCCGCCCATCGGCGCCCACCCACCCGCCCCGCCGATGCGCGGGCATGGCACAGGCGGGCGGGCGGATTCTTGCTCTCGCCGGCCCGCCGGGGAGGCTCAGGCGCGGTGATAGGGGCTGCCGGCGAGGATCGACACGGCGCGATAGAGCTGTTCGGCGAGCATCGCGCGGGCGAGGGCGTGGGGCCAGACCATGGGGCCGAAGCCCAGCAGCAGGTCCGCGCGCCCGCGGAGGTCCGGATCGTGCCCGTCCGCGCCACCGATCAGGAAGCTTGCCCTACGGCGGCCGTCGTCGCGCCAGGTCGCGATCCGCTCGGCGAAGGCGGGGCTGGCGAGTTGCCGGCCCCGCTCGTCGAGCACCACGATCACGCTGTCCCCCGCAGTCTCCAGCAGACGATCCGCCTGCTCGCGCGACCGGCGCGCCCGGCGGTCGTCGATCTCCGCCACCGTGAGCGGCCCGAGCCCCAGCGGCCGCCCGGCAGCCGTGGCCCGCGCGGCATACTCCGCCACCATCTCAGCCTCCGGGCCGCCCTTCAGGCGGCCGACGGCGGCGATCAGCAGCTCCATGGTGTCGGCAAACCGGCGGCGCGCTCAGGCCTGGCGGGCCAGCGCATCCGGTGCCGTCATCCACATCTTCTCGATCTGGTAGTAGTCCCGAACCTCGGGGCGGAAGAGATGGACGATGACATCGCCCGCATCGATCAGCACCCAGTCGGCGCTGTCCCGCCCTTCGGTCTTGGCTCTGATCCCGGCCTCGGCCTTGAGCTTGTCGATGAGCTTCTCCGCCACGGCCGAGACATGGCGCGACGAGCGGCCGGAGGCCACCACCATGTGATCCGCCATGTCGGACTTGCCGGCGAGGTCGATGTCGACGACGTCCACAGCGCCATCGGCGTCGAGGGAGTGGAGCACGAGGGAGAGAACGTCCCCGGTTCCGGTTTGGCCCTCGGCATCCGCCGGATGGGCCTGGACGCTGGTCGCGCCCGCTGCGATCTGTCCAGTCAGAACGATCCTCCGTCGAGCCCGCGCCGACGCCCCGATGGCGCCGTCCCGACACGGGTTATCAACGCTCACAGCTTAATCTGAGCAGGGCGCGCAGACAAGCATCCCCGTGAATGCCCGGTCGCCGGGTGAACGGCGAGAGGGATTGGCAACAAAAGCAAAGGTTTTGTTGCAGAACGCCCGTCCTTTCCCACTGCGGCGCTCTCTGCCCATGCCTGGCGGTGCCGCGCCGCTTGGCAATGAGCATCCGCCGGCAAACGGCAACGGCGTTGCTTCGGCGAATTGCCGATTTCCGGTCTCACTTCCAAGAACAGACTGAACCAAACCGAGAAACCCGGTCACTAACCTCTAGTCGATCAAGTCATCGCAAGCTGTTGGGCTAAAGACCCAAGGCTTTCCAGCGAGCTGCCGCCCTTTTTGCGCCGGCTTTAGGGGGGTAGTGAAATGCAACACAAAGCCGGAGTGAGCTTTCAAAGATCTGTCGCTGGATGGGGGCAGGGTAGCGCACATTCTGCAGAGTACCGCAAGTTAATAGGGCAGGATCCTCTCTTCATCGCACTAATTGCGCCTATATTAGTTTACTACTGTGGGCTGCTAGCCCTAGATTTAGATAAAATCCCAGGGCTTGCGGGAGATGAGGTCTACTGGGCTGTACAGTTCGATGCCATGCAGGCTGGCAGAGGCTTCGAACTGCAGACCTTCTCTGGTTACTTCCCACCCCTTTGGATGCTGCTGACTTGGGGTGTTCACGCGGTTGCGGGGGCCGACCCGTTGGCGCTCCGGCTCCTTCCGGCGTCTGTCGCGCTTGTCACGACGATCGTGGCGGCCGCGCTCTTCGCCGGGCTTGCCGGCTGGCGCATGGGGCTGATGTTCGGCCTCCTTCTCGCGTCATCACCCCACAGCATGGTGTATGCCCGCCTCGCCTGGGAGCCGAGCCTCATGCCGCTGGCCACGGTCCTGCTGCTGTACGCCGCGCTGGCCCGGCGGTTCGTATGGGCCGCGCTGGGGTTGGTGCCAGCCGTTTTCGTCCATCCCGCCCTGATCCTCAGCGCGCCTGTGATCTATGCGCTCTGGCTGCTGGATCTCTTCGGGAGGCGCTGCCTGACCTGGTCCCGTCTGCTGCTCATCGGCTCTTCAGCGCTTCCCATGATGCTGGCGATGGCTTTCCAGATCGTCTCGTCCCATTTCGCGCGAGAGATGCTCGCCGATCCGGTGATCGCGTCCGACCTCGGCTTGAGGGGATACGTGGTCTTCGTGCGATCGATCGTCGAACTCTTCTCCGGTATCAGCGCATTCACAAATGTTGGGGGGACCGTGCCCTCGGCGGCGATCATTGCGCAAGACGGCGTAACCGTGCTCGTGATGGCGGTCGCCGCAGTGGGCCTGATGCTGCGGCCCAAACGCGAGCGGTACGTGGCTTGCGCGGTTGCGGCCGGGCTCGGGATCACACTCTGCACGCTTTGGATAATGGGCGGTCCGACCGCGTTCTACAGGATCAACGAGCGCTACGGCATCCCGCTTCTTGTGCCGGGTCTCTGGCTCATCGTCTGCGGGATCGACGCGCTCGGACGCCGGCGGCCATGGGTCAGGCTCGCGGTGCCCGTCATCGCCTTCCTCTCGCTGATCAGCTTCCACAGCACCTTCATCGAGCGGTTCCGCGATACGGGTGGCGAAGGGCGGGTCCCCTTTCTGGGCTATCCCGCCCAGCCGAAGGCGGAGGCGGCGGCGTGGCTGGAGGCGAGAGCGGTCGAGCAGGGCACCCCGGTTGCCGTAACGGCGGACACCTATCACTTGCAGATGGGCACGACCTACTTCGCCGACCCTGAACTGGTGGAGATGCGCGTCGACGCGCTGCGGCATTACCAGCCCTGGGAGCCTGATGCCCTACGCAACCTGCTGCCGGATGGGGGCTATGTCGTGACCAATGCGCGCCTCACCGCTCAGGCGTTCGCGATCCCTTTCCTCTATGCTGAAGAACTCGAAGCCGTCCCGTGGGCCGAGAGAGTACATACCCTCCGCCATCCCTCGGGCGCGGAGCAGCTTCGCATCTACCGCATAGAACGGATGCCGTAGGGGGCGCGCGTTGCGCACCAGCCGGTGCGCAACTCGTGAGCGGGCTTCTCAGTGGTTGCCGCGGACGAGGCGTTCGTAGCGGCTGGAGATGTCCTGGGCCATGGCGCCTACTTCGAAGTTGTAGTCGCTGATCTGGC
>JBCBHB010000387.1:0-3683 GCA_038526025.1 Pseudomonadota bacterium | reverse complement strand
GCGCTCGCGATCGAGAACGGCCGGGTGACCGGGGCGTCGCTGGCGGACGGCACAAGCTTGAGCGCCAGAGCCGTGGTCCTCACCACGGGAACGTTCCTCGGCGGCGTCGTCCATATCGGGGAGCGCCACTGGCCCGCAGGCCGCATGGGCGAAGCCGCCTCCACGCGCTTGTCTCACCAGCTGCGGGAGGCGTCGCTGCCGCTTGGCCGGCTGAAGACGGGTACGCCGCCGCGCCTGATGGCGGACAGCATCGATTGGGCGCGCCTTGAGCCGCAACCGGGCGATGAAGATCCGGCGTTTCTGTCCTTTGCCACAGCGGCACCCGCGGCGCGGCAGGTCCCTTGCCACATCGCGCACACGAACGATGCGGTGCACGAGGAGATCGCCGGGAACCTTCACCGCTCCGCCATGCATGCAGGCGCCATCAGCGGCCCGGGGCCCCGTTACTGCCCGTCGATCGAAGACAAGATCAGCCGTTTCGCCGAGAAGCCCAGCCACCAGATTTTCCTGGAGCCGGAGGGACTTGAGAGCCCGCTGATCTATCCGAACGGGATCTCGACCTCTCTTCCTGCGGAGGTGCAGGAACGCTTCGTGCGCGGGATCGAGGGGCTGGAGCGTGCCGTGATCCAGCAGCCTGGCTACGCCATCGAGTACGATTACGTCGATCCGCGAAGCCTGGACCGGCGGTTGGCACATCGCACGCTGGCGGGGCTGTTCCTGGCGGGGCAGATCAACGGGACAACGGGTTACGAGGAGGCCGCCGCACAGGGCCTGCTCGCGGGCACAAACGCAGCCGCGCTGGCGCTGGAGCGTCCCCCGCTCGAGATCGATCGCGCGACAGGGTATATCGGCGTGATGGTCGATGATCTCGTCACCTTCGGCGTGACCGAGCCCTACCGCATGTTCACCTCCCGCGCCGAGTACCGCCTCCAGCTGCGGATCGACAACGCGGACCAGCGGCTCACACCTGTCGGCATGGCGCACGGGCTAGTCGGCGAGGCACAGGCGGCTGCCTTCCATGAGAAGATGTCGGCGCTTCAGGCCGGACGGGAAGCGCTCGAGACGCTCTCTCTGAGCCCCAGCGAAGCCGCGAGCCATGGTATCGCGATGCGGGCGGATGGCGTTCGCCGGGACGGCATGGCGATGCTCGCGCTGCCTGCTGTAGACATCGCAACCCTCACGGGGCTCTGCCCCAACCTGCAGCGCCTTTCGCCCCAGGTCCTGTCGCTACTGGAGATCGAGGCGCAATATCGCGTGTATCTCGCCCGCCAGTCGGACGATATCGCACGGCTGAAGGAGGAGGAGGCCCGGCGCCTGCCCGATGGGCTGGACTACAAGTCCATCCCGGGCCTCTCAGCCGAGCTACAGGCGAAGCTCATGGCAGAGCGGCCGGAGACGGTGGCGCAAGCGCGGCGGATCGAGGGGATGACCCCCGCGGCGCTCCTGCTTCTCCTCGCGGCCGGTGAGGCGGCCCGCCGCAAGCGCGCGGCCGGGTGATGAGCGAGGAAGAGGTCCGCGCCACGCTCGGTGTTTCACGTGAAACACTGGCCCTGTTCGATGCCTATCTCGCTGAGCTGACACGTTGGAACGAGCGCATCAACCTCGTATCGCGCCGCTCGCTCGAGGTTGCCTGGCAACGCCATATCCTCGATTCGGCGCAGCTCTACGACCTGGCGGGTGATCGAGAGGGCCTGTGGGTCGATCTCGGCTCGGGTGGCGGGCTACCCGGCATCGTTGTCGCGATCATGGCGCGTGAGGACAAGCGCTTCACCGTCCGCCTCATCGAGTCGGATACCCGAAAGGCCACCTTTCTCAACCACATGATCGGCAGCCTCGACCTCCCGGCCCGGGTCGAGATCAGCCGCATCGAGTCGAGCGATCCGGCCAAGGCGGACGTCATCTCGGCCCGCGCCCTCGCACCCCTCCCGGCGCTGCTCCAGCTTGCCGACCGGTTTGCGACGCCAAAGACACTGTGCCTCTTCCCCAAGGGGCGCGGGTCGGCGACCGAATTGACGGCTGCGCGTGCCGATTGGCATATAGACGTGGATGAAGTGCCGAGCCGTTCCGAGCCGGACGGCACCATCCTCGTCATACGGCAGTTCCGGGCACGCACATGACCCTCTCGCATTCCGTCGACAGCATGGCGCCTGCGACGGCGGCAAGAAGCACCCGCCTGATTGCGATCGCCAACCAGAAAGGCGGCGTGGGCAAGACCACGACAGCCATCAACCTCTCCGCAGCAATGGCCGAGGGCGGGGCGCGTGTCCTCCTCATCGATCTCGACCCGCAGGGAAACGCCAGCACCGGCGTCGGCCTCTTTGCCGCGGATCGCGAGCGCACAGCCTACGATCTGCTGATCGGTGAGGCGACGGCTGCCGACTGCATCATGAAAACGAGATACGAAGGGTTCGACGTGATCCCGTCCAGCGCGGATCTCTCCGGCCTGGATGTCGAGCTCTTCGACGACCCCCACCGGGCACAGCGCCTCCGCGACGCGTTGGTACCGGAAGGCGAGGAGAGCGCGCTCGCCGGCTACGATATCGTCCTCATCGATTGCCCCCCTTCGCTCAACATCCTCACCGTCAATGCGATGACGGCGGCCGGCAGCGTGCTGGTTCCCCTGCAATGCGAGTTCTTCGCCCTCGAAGGCTTGAGCCAGCTCCTCGCAACCATCCGCCGCGTGCAGCAGCGCCTGAACCCGTCTCTCGTCGTGGAGGGCATTCTGCTGACGATGTACGACCGCCGGAACAACCTCTCGGCTCAGGTGGCCGTCGATGTGCGCGAAACGCTCGGCCAGCAGGTCTACACCACGATCATTCCCCGGAACGTCCGGCTCTCCGAAGCGCCCAGTCATGCCGAGCCGGTAACGGCCTATGACAGTGCCTGCGCCGGGAGCGAGGCGTATCGGCGCCTCGCGGCGGAGGTTGCCGCAGGTCAGCCCGGCCAAATACCAGCCCTCGAGGAGGCATCGCCGTGACCCGGAAGCCAGAGCGCAAGGGCCTCGGCCGCGGTCTCTCCGCCCTGCTCGGCGATGTGGACGCAGCGACTGGCGGTGCGCCGACCACAGCCACAATGCCCGCTGCGTCGCCCGGCGCATCGGCCGACGGTGCCGGAACGCTCCCGATCGAGCTCATCCACCCCAACCCCGACCAGCCGCGCCGGCAGTTTACCGAGGAGGAACTCTCGGAGCTGGCGAACTCGATCCAGGAGCGCGGTGTCATCCAGCCGCTCGTCGTTCGCCCACATCCAGAGAAAACCAAAGAATATCAAATAGTTGCTGGCGAGCGACGCTGGCGGGCGGCGCAACGGGCCGGCCTTCACGCGCTCCCTGTCACCATCCGCGAGCTCGACGATCAGGCCGTGCTCGAGATCGCCATCGTCGAGAACGTGCAGCGCCAGGACCTCAATCCGCTGGAGGAGGCGGAGGGCTATGCCCAGCTCGTCGAGCGCTTCGGCTACACGCAGGAAGCGCTGGCCCGCGTCATCGGCAAGAGCCGCAGCCATCTCGCGAACACCATGCGGCTCAACGCGGTGCCCGAGCCGGTCAAACAGCACCTGCGCGATGGCAGCCTAAGCGCCGGGCATGCGCGCGCCCTGCTGGCCGCCGCCGATCCCGTCGCCCTCGCCACACGTGTCGTGGCGCAAGGTCTCAGCGTCCGGCAGACGGAGCGCCTGGTGAAGGC
>JBCBHB010000386.1:0-3688 GCA_038526025.1 Pseudomonadota bacterium | reverse complement strand
ATGCGCGCCATGCTCACCCGGAACTTCCTGCCCACGGACAACGCGGTGCTGGAGCAGAACATCCTCGTTGTCGATGCGGGCGATCAGCGGATCCTTTTCGACACGGGCATGGGCACGTCGGACATGTTCGGCCCCACGCCGGGCAAGCTGATGTCGAGCCTCGCCGCCGCCGGGATCGCGCCCGAAACGATCACAGCCATCCTGTGCACGCACGGCCATTGCGACCATGTCTGGGGGATCATGTCGGATGCGGGCGAGCGGATCTTCCCGAATGCGCAGATCTGGATTTCGGAGGCGGATTTCGACTTCTGGACTGATGAGGCCAAGCTCTCCGCGACAGATCCCGCCTGGATGCCGGCCTTCGTCGAAGGCGCGCGGCGGAACCTGATGCCCAATCAGGACCGGATGAAGTTCTTCAAGGACGGCGAAGAGTTCCTGCCCGGCGTGCAGGCCCTGTTTGCGCCGGGCCATACGGTTGGCCACACGGCCTTCATCGTCACGTCGGGCAACGACACGCTGGCGGTGATCGGCGATCTCACGCATCACCACGTGATCCTGCTCGAGACGCCGCTCACCCAGTTCGCCTTCGATACCGACCCTGCGCAATCCGCGCAGACCCGGGTGCGCGTGCTGGACATGATCGCTGCCCAGCGCCTGCCGATGATCGCCTACCATTTCCCCTGGCCCGGCATCGGGCATGTGGAGAAGGTGGGCGACGGCTTCCGCTATCACCCAGCGCCGCTGATCATGCAGGAGCTGCCGGGCTGAAGCTCGCGGCCGACGGGTCGGGGCGGGTTGGGCCCGCCCTGCCCCCGGCGACCTCGGCAATTGACGACGCAGGGACAGTCCGGGAGTGCGCCGCAGCTTACGGCAGCGCCTCCCTGACGAAGGCAGTGAGACGGGTGAGCGATGCGGCGCCGGCCGCATCGTCCCCTGCAAAGGTCACGCCGCGCACACCGCATGCGGTGAGAAAGCGGCGCCGCGCCTCGGGACTGTCGAGCGCCTGAGACCCGTCGAGCGTCACCGTTCGTCCGAGAGCGTCGACCTCGAGCGTGCAGCCTGGGCCGGTCTCACGGACAGTCACGGCACTGTCGATCTGGAACCGTCCCGAGCGGCTGTCGAACCCATGGGCTGCGTTCTCGTAGAGTTCCCAGCTGACCGGCTGGCCTTCGGCCGACCAGCTCCGTGCCTGGCGGAGACAAGGGGCCGAGGGCGTCCAGTCATCCGCGCCTGCCAGCAGCATCAGCAGCGGTGTCGCCAGTGACTCGTCGTCGAGGCGGAAGCCGCAGAAGGGATAGTAGGCCGCCGCGAAGGCAAGAGGCTCGCCACCCTTCGAGACCAGGCCGCCCAAGCGACCGACGGCCGCCAGCGTGACCGCGGTTGCCCCTTTCGACCAACCGATGGCGCCAATCCGGTCCGGCGGCAGATCGAGGCGCTCTGACAGGATGTCTCTGGCGGCGAAGATATCCGCCGCCATCTGCTGCTCGGTCACCCGCAACTGGTCACGGGCAACCGAACGCACCCCGCGGGCGCCGAAATGGTCGAGAACGAGCGCGGCGATACCGAGCTCGGCAAGGCGCCGAGCGGCCCGTTCCTGGCGTGCGCCCGTGCCCCCCGCGCCGTGGCTCAGGATCGCTGCACCACGTACCGGACCACTCGACGGCAGCACGAGGCCACCGACGATCGTCGGTCCCCTTGAGGGCGCGGACTGAAAGTCAGCGAAGTCGTAGCCTGCCCGTGTCGGCACGCTGACCCTTTCGCCCGGCACACCGCAGCTCGCCGTCGTCGCTCCCAGGATAAGCGCTCCGAGCGCGAGCAGGCGCTTCGTTGCCGCGTATCGCATGCCGGTCCGCCCCTTCCGCTGGTTGCCTTCGATCAGCGGGTCGGGATGGCCTGAAAGCCCGCTTTCCGACCCGTGCACAATCTAGTGCGCCACAGGCCGGCGGAGGAGACGCATCGGCCGGCAGGACCGCGTGACGCAGCGCGAGGAACGCGCGACGGGCGCGATCCTGCCAGCCCTTGGGCCACCACCATGGGGCAGCGGCTCCGGAAGCGGCTCAGTTCGTGGGTTGCTGAAGCGAAGTGGACACCGTTTCGAGCAGGTCGGCTGCCGGCAGGCCTGCCGCGCTCGCCTCGCTGATCCAGTCCTGCGTGACACTGAGCGAGGCTCGGTTGCGCAAGGCCCGAGACGCCTCCCCATCGATCTCGACCGTGGCTTTCTCGAACACCTCGAGCACGGTACCCCACTTGTTCAACAGGTCGTCGTAGTTGGCGAGATAGGCGTCCATGGCCGGCCCGACCGCGGTCAGCAGCGCGTCGCGATGGGCGTCGGGCAAGGCGGCGAGGGCCTCGGCGTTGACCACAACCGGGCAATTCACGGTGCCGGGGTTCAGGTTGGCGGTCCACCACTCCGCCGGCGAGATGGTATCGAACGCGAAATGCGCGTGGGGCGCGAAGGCGACCGCGTCGATCTCGCCCGCCTCGAAGGCCGCCTTGGTCTCCGGCGCCGTGAGCGAAACGGTTTCTGCGCCGAAGTCGCTCAGCAGCGAGGCGATCCCCCCGGTTGCGCGCACGCGCTTGCCGCGGAACCATTCCGTTCCTTGCGGCGGCGCCCCGCGACCGACGAGATTGTACTGTGGCAGGGGCGTCGGCATGAGGAGGACGGCGTTCCACTTGGCCATCTCCTCGGCCACCGCCGGATGCGCGTAGACCGCCCTGCTCACCATGAGTTCCTGTGCGAGGGTCTGAACGCCGAGGAACGGCAGCTCAAGGACCGTGATCGCGCGGTTCTTCTCCGGATGGTACCCGGCACAGAACTGCGCCATCTCGAAGCTGCCGGCAGCGATCCCCTCGAGGTTCTGACGGGGCTTTGACAGCCCGCCATAGTTCAGCTTGAGGATGAAGCCGCGGCGCGTCTTGCTGGCGACGATGTCGGCAAGGCGCTCGACGTGCTGGGTGAAGGCGCGGGGCTTACCCCATAGCGAGACTTCCCAGACCGTTTGCTCCGCCCCGGCCGTACTGGCCGAGAGTGCAAGCGACAGGACAAGGAGCATTCGTTTGATCATGTCAGAACCCCAACAGTAAGCTTGGAAGGAAGAGCACGATCCCCGGGAAGGCGATCAGCCCGGCGATGGTGAGGGCGTCGGCGACGAAGAAGGGCGCGGCGCCCTTGAAGACGTCCTGTACGGAGATGTCGGGGCGCACCCCGGCGACGACGAAGCAGTTCAGGCCAATCGGTGGCGTGATCAGACAGAGCTCGGCCATCTTCACCACGATGATGCCGAACCAGATGGCGCAGCCCGTTGCCGTCATGCCGAAGGCGGACGCCTCGGCCGTGACGTTCTCACCACCGTTCAGGGCGATGACCGCCGGATAGACCACCGGCAGCGTGAGAAGCAGCATGCCGATCGCGTCCATGAACATGCCGAGGATCGCGTAGGCCAGCAGGATCAGGATGAGCGTCAGCATCGGGTTCTGCTCGAGACCCGAGATCCAGTCGGAGAAGGCGCCGGGCAGGTCGGCGAAGCCAAGGAAGCGCACGTAGATCAGCACGCCCCAGATGATGGTGAAGATCATGACCGCGAGCTTCGCCGTCTCGATCAGCGCCTCCTTCAGCTGCGGCCAGCGCATGCCCCGCGCGAGGGCGATGCAGAGCACCACGAAGGCCCCGAGGGCGCCCCCCTCGGTG
>JBCBHB010000385.1:0-3699 GCA_038526025.1 Pseudomonadota bacterium | reverse complement strand
GCCGGCACCCCGTGGTGGAGCAGGCGTTGAAGCGCCAGGGCGCGAGCTTCGTGCCTAACGACGCCACCTTGTCGGCCGAGCCGGAGGGACCGGCGCCCATCTGGCTGGTCACCGGGCCGAACATGGCCGGTAAATCGACCTTTCTCCGCCAGAACGCACTGATCGCCATCCTCGCCCAGGCCGGTCTCTTTGTGCCGGCCGAGGCCGCGCATATCGGCGTCGTCGATCAGGTGTTCAGCCGGGTCGGCGCGGCGGACGACCTGGCCGCGGGGCGCTCCACCTTCATGGTCGAGATGGTCGAGACGGCGGCGATCCTGAACCAGGCGGGACCGCGCGCGCTGGTGATCCTCGACGAAATCGGCCGCGGCACCGCCACCTGGGACGGGCTCTCCATCGCCTGGGCCACGCTCGAGCACCTGCACGATGCGAACCGCTGCCGGGGCCTCTTCGCCACGCATTACCACGAGCTGACGGCGCTCACCGAGCGCCTGCCCCAGCTTCGCCCCGCAACCGTTGCGGTGCGGGAATGGGAAGGCGATGTCGTCTTCCTGCACGAGCTGCGGCCGGGTGCGGCGGACCGGAGCTACGGCGTCCAGGTCGCGCGCCTCGCCGGCCTACCCGCAGCGGTGGTCGCCCGGGCGAAGGCAGTGCTCGAGAAGCTGGAGGCGGCGGAACGCGGCGACCGGGTGCCCGACCTTCTCGACGGCCTGCCCCTCTTCCAGCAGGCCGCCGCCGAGGCAGCGGCAACGCCCGCCCCGCCAGCGGCTGGCCCCGTGCTCAACCCCGTGGCCGAGCGTCTCGCAGCCATCGAGCCTGACCTGCTGAGCCCGCGCGAGGCGCTCGACCTGATCTACGAACTCAAAGGGCTTGCGGACGACGCCTAGCGCCCGTCCATCGGCGCCGCGCCCTGCCGACACCCGCTTAGCGTGACAGTCCCGTCTCCGGTGGCGTCGCGCCGGCTCATGCCTCGGGCGCGCCACTCGGCCGGGTGAGGACGAAGAGCGCTGCGCCGGTAAGGGCAACGCCCTGGATCGCGAGCACCCCCGCCGGCACGCCAAGCGCGGCGGAGAGTGCGAAGCTCGCGGCGATGGCGATGACGGCGGCCCGCTTGGCGCGGGGGCGGATGGCGCCTTCGCGGTGCCAATCCCGGATCGCGGGCCCGAACCGGGTGTGATTGATCAGCCAGAAGTGGAACCGCTCCGACCCGCGCGCGAAGCAGAACGCTGCCAGCAGCATGAAGGGGACCGTGGGCAGCAGCGGCAGCGGGACGCCGAGCAGCCCCAGCGAGAAGGCGCACCAGCCCGCCGCGGTCCATGCCCAGCGGAACCGTCCCGGTCGCACACCAGGCCGCACACCAGGCCGTGCGTCATCCGCATGCTCCGGCCGCACCGCTTCGGCCTCTCCGCTGCTCATCTCGGGCGCTCCCTCGCGACCGCTATCGGTCCAGGCCCGCAACCTAGGGCGGCCGGCGACGCAATGAAGGGCCTCAGGCGAGAAGCTCGGCGAGAACGCGGTTGAGCAGAAGCCGACCTGCCGGCGTGGCACGCAGTTTCCCGGCGCGCTGCTCGACCAGCCCGTCCCCGGACAGCGCCGCCACGGCATCCGGCGCGAGCACCCGGCCGGCGAGGCGTTCGTACCGCGCAAGGTCGACACCTTCCGAAAGCCGCATGCCCATCAGCATCATCTCATCGGCCTGAGCCGCGGGCGCGACAGTTTCCATTGTCGACGGACCGGTACCGGCGCGCGCCGCGGCAAGCCATGCGGCCGGGTCGTGCAGCGTCTCCGTCGCCACCCTCCGCCCCTCCGGCAGGGTCAGCCGCCCATGCGCGCCGGGGCCGATGCCCGCATAGTCCCCATACCGCCAGTAGACGAGATTGTGCCGGCTCTCCGCCCCCGGCGCCGCGTGGTTCGACACCTCATAGGCGGGCAGACCCGCCGCTGCGGTCAGCGCCTGCGTGATATCGTACATCTCGGCGGAGGGCTCCCCACCGGGAACCGATAGCCGGCCGCGGGCATGGAGCTCGGCAAAGCGCGTGCCGGGCTCGATGGTGAGCTGGTAGAGCGAGAGATGATCCGCCGCGAGGGCAAGCGCCTCCTTCAGCTCCGCCGCCCATGCCGCCGGCGTCTGCCCCATGCGCGCGTAGATGAGATCGAAGCTGACCCGGTCGAAACGGTCACGCGCGATCGCCAGCGCCGCCCGCGCTTCCGCCACACCATGCGTCCGGCCCAGCGCCTTCAGCGCTCCGTCATCAAGCGCCTGGACACCCATCGAGACACGGTTGACCCCCGCCGCCCGGAAATCGGCGAACCGCCCTGCCTCCACGCTGGTGGGGTTGGCCTCAAGCGTCACTTCCGCATGCGGGATCAGGCCCCAGTGACCCTCGGCCGCCGCGATCAGGCGCTCCACCGTGGCGGGCGCCATCAGGCTCGGTGTGCCGCCGCCGAAGAACACGGTGTCGAGCCGGCGCGGCCCGGTCATCTCCCGCATCGCCGCCATCTCGGCCTCGAGCGCCCCCGCCCACAGCGCATGGTCGATCGTGGCCTTCGCCACATGGCTGTTGAAGTCGCAATAGGGGCATTTGGCGAGGCAGAACGGCCAGTGGATGTAAAGCCCGAACCCACCGGCGCGCCAGTCGGCCGCGCGCGCCCCAGGGCGCGTCTCCTGCTGGCTAGCCATCGAGCCGATCACCCAAGCCTCCCCCGATATGCCCGATGCCCATTGCCCATTGCCCATTGCCCGGCTGCAGAAAGTAGGTCCCCGTCGTCCGTCAGGAAGGGCGATAGGCCGTGACCTCGATCTCCACCTTCATCTCCGCCTCGGCAAGGCCCGCAACCACCAGGGTCGAGGCCGGGCGGATCTCGCCGAAAGCCGCCCGCAGGGCCGGCGCGATCTCATGGCGGTAAGCGGCGTCCGTCACGGTGTATTGCACGCGCACCACGTCGGCCATGGCAAACCCCGCCTCCGCCAGCACCCCGGTGATGGTCGCCAGCGCGTTCTCGGCCTGCGCGCCTGCGGCGGGCGGCATCGCCATGGCCGCATAATCGTACCCCGTGGTACCGGCCACGAAGCACCAGTCTCCCACCACCACCGCGCGGGAATAGGCGAAGTCGGTCTCGAAGGGCGAGCCGGTGGAGATCAGGCGTCTGGTCATCGTGGGAAGGTCCTTCTCTTTCAGACGTTTCTGCGGATGGCAGGGGCCATCAGGGGCCGCATGAACGGGGGCCGCATAAACGGGGGCGCATGGCTGGCGGGCGGGCCGGCGGCGGTTTCGGAGAAACCGGCACGGGGCGCTCGTCAGCGCGCCCCCGCGCCGCCGGGCGCCAGGCAGGCCGCCACCAGCTGGCGAAAGGCGTCCGCCCGGTGGCTCATGGCATGCTTCCGCTCGGGCGCCATCTCCCCGAACGTCTCCCCCTCGCCTTCGGCCACGAACATCGGGTCGTACCCGAAACCGCGCTCCCCGCGGGGCGGCCAGACCAACTGCCCCGGACAGCGCCCGAGAAAGGTCTCGTCATGCCCGTCGGGCCAGGCGAGCGACAGCGCGCAGAGAAAGGCGGCCGACGGCCCGGTGCCGGCACCCAGCGCCGCTCCTGCCGCCACCGCCTCATCGCGCACCCGCGCCATCGCATGCCCGAAATCCCGGCCCGCTCCCGTCTCGGCCCCCGTCTCGGCCCCCGTCTCGGCCCCCGTCTCGGCCCCCG
>JBCBHB010000384.1:0-3707 GCA_038526025.1 Pseudomonadota bacterium | reverse complement strand
GCGAGAGTGGACCAGCGAGGTCGGCTCCGTCGCCGCCAACCGTCACTGCCGCGATGGTTGCCGGGCGGACCGGACCGATGAAGGAGCCATCCGCGATGTCGATACTGCTCACCCGGGCCGGCACGGCATCCGGCACAGCGGCCTCGGGCGCAGGCTCATAGGCGGCGGCGATCAGGCCGGTCGTGTTCGGGTCGATGGCCGCGATCGGGCCGTCGCGCCGCGCCGGCGCGGGCGTCGCGAGCGACTCGGGCGGCGCGAAAGCGAACATCACGCCGTCTTCGTCGTAGACACTGGCCGCCGGGCGCTCGGCCGCGCCGGCAAAGTTGGCACCGGGCTCGGGAATTACCGGGGCATCGGCCACCACAGCAGGCGCCTCGGGAAGCGGGGCGACACCCACGCGCTGGATGTCCTGCAGGACCAGGTAGCCGCCATAGCAGAGGCCCGACACAAGCCCTCCCAGTCCGACGACCGAGACGATGCCGCCGAGCGAGACCGCAGCGCCGATGCGGCGCGGCGCCGGCTGCACGGCGAAGCGCGACGCCGTGAAATCCGCGCCGACCGCGCCGCTGAGGGCGCCGGCGGTGCTAAGGGTACCCTTGGCCTGGCTGCCGGGCGCCTGCGCCGTCATCCCATAGGTGGCGAGGGAGGACTCAAAACCCGATTCTTCGCAGAAGCGCCGATAAATCTCGTCGGGGTCGAGATCGAGATAGCGCGCATAGGAGCGCACATAGCCTGGCACGACACTGCGATTTGGAAACGCCGAAGCATCGCCGTTCTCGATTGCTTCGATCAGCGCCGGCTTGATGCAGAGTTCGCGCGAAGCATCACGCAGGGTCCAGCCGCGACAAGCGCGCTCTCCGCGCAATTCATCGCCGAGACTCACATCGTAACTGTCGAAACCCCGAAGCTCCATTCGGGCTGCCCCTGCTCGTCTCGTGTAGCGAGATCATTATCTACGCCATTGCGACGCTAATCTACGCTTAACGGAGGAGCGGCGCCATTTCAACGGCGCCTGCGCCTGTTCAGGGGATTTCGGGCAGCCTCAGCACACTCATAGGTTGATCACTTGCGGTGACTAGACGCCGCTGTTGCAAGGCTGCATCTCAGGAGACGGCGTGGGTTGCCGCGGCCATGCGCGACTGGCGAATGAGTCGCAAGGCAGCCGGCAGCGCGGCAGGCGCGATACCGCTCTCGCCCGCCAGAGTCTCGTAGGCCGTGGCATGGCCGTCGAACAGGCGTTCGAGAACGGCGTGTACCTCCTGGCCGCTGTCGCTCAGGCTGAGGCGCACCGCCCGTCCGTCCGTCGTGCATCGCCGGTACTCGACGAACCCGCCCTCGACCAGCTTCTTGAGATTGTAGCTTACGTTGGAGCCCTGATAGAGCCCGCGGGATCCGAGCTCGCTCGCCGTCATCTCACGCTCGGCAAGGTGGTAGAGCATAAGCGCCTGAACGGCTGTCGGGTCGGTCCGCCCCTCGGCTTCAAGCGCCGCCTTCACCGTGTCGATCAATTCGCGATGCAGGCGCTCGACCAGCATCAATGTTTCTACGTAGCCGCCAAGTCCGTAGGCAGGCTGCAGGCCAGCCGCATGATCACGAACATCAACGCGCTCCACCAGATTGCTGTGGGCAAGCTTCATACTCGGCACTCCTTGAGCGATCGACACCGCAAGAAGGCTCTCTTGGACTAGCAAACAATTGATTAATGTGCGCGCTCAACTTGCAGCAATCTCCCCCCTTAGTAGCTTAATTATGGCGGAAAAGTCCTGATCCGCCATCTTCGCAGACTCCATCATCGTATAGAGCTGCGTGGCATGGGCGCCGAGGGGGACATGCGCTCCGGCGCTCGACGCCGCCTCCATGGCAATCCGCAGGTCCTTCAGCATCAGGGCGCCCGCGAACCCGGGAACATAGTCACGGTTCGACGGGGCGTTCGGTTGCGGACCGGGCGCGGGGCAGTAGTCGTTCAACGACCAGCAACGCGCCGTGGCCGTCGACGAGATCTCGTAGAGCTTCGCAGCATCGAGCCCCAGCCTTTCCGCCAGGTTGAAGCCTTCCGAGACCGCGATCATCTGGATCGCCAACATCATGTTGTTGCAGATCTTCGCAGCCGCTCCGGCGCCGGCCTCGCCCGCGTGGAAGATGTTCTTGCCCATGGCCTCGAGCGCAGGCCGCGCCGCCGCGAAGGCCGCCGCACTGCCGCCGACCATGAAGGTCAGAGACCCCGCCTCCGCGCCGCCCACGCCACCGGACATCGGGCTGTCGACCATGTGGTGGCCAGCCGCGCCAGCGGCAGCAGCCACCTTGCGGGCGGTCTCAACGTCGATCGTCGAGGTATCGATGAAGACCGTGCCGGGCGCCGCCGCCGCCAAGATACCCGTTTCACCGAGATAAACGCCCTCCACATGGCGTACCGCCGGGAGGGCCGTGACCACAATGCTGCGCCCCGCCGCCGCCGCGCCCGCATGCGCAGCAACACCGCCGCCGGCATCGGCAAGCGCCGCGCACGCCGTGTCGGAGAGATCGAACCCCGTAACCTCGAAACCGGCCTTCACGAGGTTCCGCGCCATCGGCAAACCCATATTGCCGAGCCCGATGAAACCGATTGCCGCCATGCCATCCTCCCTGGTCGCCTTTTGCGCAGGGGTTGCATGGGCCATGCGCCGGGGCAAGCCGGATCACGGCGAGACGCGTCATCGCTCTGGCACCGCTGCAGCGCCAGAAGCCTGCCCGCCAGGTGCCTCTGGGGGCGGGCCGGCGGGTGGGCGGCCCCGATGCGGGTTCCGCAGGAACCCGCGAGGACAGGCCGGGCACCTGGCGGCCCGCCCCGCGGCCCGTGCCGTCAGCGCCGCCTGCTTCGTCAGCGCCGCCTCAGGCGATCCCGTGCCATGCGCGAATATGCGCCACCAGCGGCGCGTGGGGCAGTGAGGCCGCCGCTCGGCCGCTCATCCAGGCATAAAGGTCCTGGTCGTTCTCCTCGAGCAGCTCCTCGTACGCCGCGAGCTGCCCCTCATCGAGGGTGGCAAGCCCGCTCGCACCGTCCGCGAAGGGGCCAAGAAGCATGTCCATCTCCCGCGTCCCGCGGCGCCAGCTCCGGATCCGAAGGCGCTTCAGCCGCGTTTCCCGGTCCTCGGGCTGCCCGGCGTTCACCACGTCGCTTGCCATTGGATCGTCCTCACTCCTCGGCGGCCGGTCGTTCACGACGGTATAGGCGCGTCGGCCTCGCTCGGCCACAGCCAGGCGGCGCCGATCACGCCCGCGCTGTCGCCGAGTGCGTTCTTCAGGATGGGCGTGTCGAAGCAGTCGGAGAACACATGCGGGCGCGTCGCCTCCCGCAGGCGCTCGTAGAGATGGTCGAGGTTGCTCAGCCCACCGCCGAGGACGATGGCATCCGGGTCGAGGATGTTCACGATCAGGCTCAAGCCCCGGCCCAGTCGGTCGAGGTGCCGCTCGAGGGTCTCCATGGCCGCCGTCTCCCCGGCCCGGGCTGCAGAGACGATGTCCGCCCCCCGCATCCGCTCGCCCCCGTTCACCGCCTGATGATCACGCTCGAGCCCCGAACCCGAGATCCACAGCTCGAGACAGCCGCGCCGCCCGCAATAGCAGAGCGGGCCCGGCGTCTCTGCCGCCGTCGGCCGCGGCAGCGCCGTGTGCCCCCATTCTCCCGCAATGCGGTTGGGCCCGACCAGAACCCTGCCATCCACGACGAT